>JADFNY010000277.1 GCA_022563115.1 Acidobacteriota bacterium
CGGACGCCGCTCCGGGCATCCGGCTCAAAGACCTGTCCAGTAGGCGAGCACACACTAGTCGAAATGCTAGGTGGTTCACAACCGTTGGAACGGCAAAACCTCCGCTGTTGTAGTTATCAAAACATGAATATTCATGATCAATCGTCTCCGGAGGCGCCCAGCTCCTCGAGCTCGGACGCTACCTGGGTGCCCATCGGTTCGATCGCTTCGGACAGCGTGCTGTCGATACCCGGGGCGTCCTGGACGATTGCATCGAGGGCTTCGTACTCCGAAAGCGTGTGCTCGGCGACGAGCCTGGCGGCACGGCGGGTCAGTCCGAGGCTCAGCAGAGGGACGAGTCGTGCGCCGAAACGGGCCGTCTTGGCGCCCAAGCCCCACGATCCGTAGGGTTCGCCGCCGATCTCGCGGATCAGGGACTCGAGCCTGAGGGCCCGATCCGCGGCGCTCGCGCCGTGCGTGCGCAGGATTTCGCCCGTCTTGCTCGGACTTCGCGCGAACCCCTCGCGCAGCGGCCCGCACCAGCGTTCTACCGACAAGGCACGCTGCAGGCGGCGGGCGACCCATTGGCGGCTCAGCGAGGGCTCGTCGAGCATACCCTGGGCGCCAGGTCGTGGAGTGTGGGCTTTTGGACCGGTTTTCACGGTGTGACCATACAACGGCTAAAGAAATTTTCCGATCGCCGTCGGAAAAAGCGTGAGGAGTGTCGTTAACAGGGTGCAACGCCATCCTGACAGGCTCGCGGCTCACGGTCCCATCGGTCCCCAGGGATCGTGGTCGCGAGCCTTTCTTTGTGGGCAAGAAACCGCCGCGTCCCTCATCGTCAACGACACATCAAGTATCGCCATTCGCCTCGCTCCTTGCCTCTGCCCCACAAGACCCCTGGGCGGCACCCTCGGAGCTCTTCAGCCCCTGCTCGGGCGTCCTTTTCCGGATGCTGCTAGTATGGACGTTTGCTGTTGTGTGCTGTCCCCGACATAGCTTGACACTTGCAGAGGGAATTGCGGGCGAGGTCAAGGGAGGGCGAGGAAGGTGATGCTTTCGCATCGTCGACGAGCCCTAACGCCGAGATCGGCCGCAATTCCCTCTGCCCGCAGGGCAGCGGCGGGACGGGGCGCTTCCTTTGTCGCGGCTCCTCGACGATGTGCAAACATCGCCGTCGTCGCCGCTCCGCAGACTCGCCCCGTCGCGCTCGCTACAAGTGTCAAGCTATGTCGGGGACAGCACACGAGGAGAGTGGAAACATGTCGCAGCTTCCGGTCGAGGTACTCTCCGAACAGGAGGTTCAGCGTCTGATAGCCCACCCGGACGCCGACGACGTCTTCGGGCTGCGCGACGCCGCCATCTTGTCGGCGTTGTACTACGCCGCCGCGACGGCGGGCGAAATCGCCAACCTCGACATCGCCGACATCGACCGCGACGCCGGAACCCTGCGCCTGCGGCCCGACTCCGGCCGACCCCGGCGCGTTCCGATCGAAGGACCCCTCGCCGAGGTGCTCGACCGCTACTTCGAGGACTCGCGCAAGGTGCTGCTCGCCCACGGCGGCGTCACCGACTACGAGACCCTCCCCGCGGTGTTCGTCACCAACAAGGGGCACAGGGTGCACATGCAGGACATCCGCCAGATCCTCGGGGCCCACGCCAAGGGTGCGGGTATCGAAGCGCACGTCAACTACAGTACGCTGCGGTTGTCCCGCGCCTGGCACCTACGGGAGGCCGGTGAGCCGCCGGAGAAGATCCAGCGCATGCTCGGCGCATCGAGCCGCTCGGGGCGCCACTTGGTCTGAAGCAGGGTGCTGCTAACCGTCCCCGCTACGCTACCGAGCCCTCCAGATCTTCCAGCGATCGACCACCGTATCGCCGCGCACGACGTGGTACTCGTCGAAACAGGCGACCGTCAGACAAGAGTGGTTGGGCATGACCCGCAGGCGCGTGCCGACCGCCATCGGCCGGTTCACGATGCCGTGTTCCTGGCTCACCGAGACCAACTGGAGGCTCGGGTGGAGGTGCCCGGGTCGCTCTTCGTCGTAGATCGGGCCCATACCCGCTCCGTGCTCCGGTCCGGGGTCTTTCGACATCGCCAGCGCCCCCGCATCTACGACGCTGTGGTCGGGCATCCGTGAAACGACGCTGGTGAGCACCGAGACGGCCACATCTACGGGCTCGCACGAGCCTAGAACGCACTGCGTGTGGTCGAAGAAGGCATAGTTCCCGGGGCGCGCCTCGGTGACGCCGTCGAGTGATTCGACCGCCGACATCGCCGGCGTCGATCCGACGCTCACATCCGGGACGTCGATGCCCGCAGCCCGTATTCGAGCGGCAGCATCGACCATCACGCTGCGCTCCTGCTCCGCCACGGCGCGCATTGCGTCCCGGTCGGCGGCGTCGTAGGCGTGGCCCGAATGGGTCAGGATGCCGGCGAATTGGAGGCCCGCTGTCGCAGCGACGTCGACCGCCAGAGCCAAGAGCTCTTCGGAATCAGGCGCCATGCCGGCGCGATGGTAGCCGCAGTCGACCTTCAGCCAGACGCGGAGGGGCTCAGAACGGTCGTGCCGCGTCACCAGCGTCTCGAGCGCCGCCCGTGAGTCGATGACCAGGCCCAGGTCGATGCGGCTGGCGAGCGCCAGCGCCTCGTCAACGCGGCTCAAGATGACCGGAAACGCCCAAGTGATGTCGTCGAAGCCGTGGTCGGCGAAGACCTCGGCCTCGCGCAGGGTCGAGACCGTGATCCCTGCCGCCCCGTTTTTTCGCTGCAGATCGGCGACCTGCGGGCATTTATGGGTCTTGGCGTGCGGTCTGAGACGGACGCCGAGCGCATCGGCGCGCTCCGCCATGCGAGCGAGGTTACGCTCCAGAACGTCGAGGTCGAGAAGCAGCGCCGGCGTCGCGAGTTGCTCGATCGAGTTCAACGAGCGGCGACTGGCTGCGGGTCCATCACCTCTTCGATCAGCGTGTCGAGCCACACGCCCTGGTCGAAGTAGCGCTCTTTCCATGTCGGGTTGAGGGCGTCGAGGAGCTCGGCGAGCCCGTGACCGATGCCGTAAAAGCTGATCGGGTTGCCGCCCTGGTTGCCCGACGATGTTCGCATCAGCCAGTAGTTCGTGCGGGTCACCTCTTCCCAGAGCCGTCCGTAGCTCATGCTGCCCTGCAGGGCGGCAAATCCGGGTTGCTGGTAGAAGCGGCCCTTGTCCTCGAAGTCCGCAGCCAGCAAGGAGACGTGCACCTGGGTGTACCGGGCGACGCCCTCTTTCCACGTCTGGTAGCGGAAGTAGTTGTAGGCGTCGTCGCCGTACTTCAGCGAGACGATGGTCTTGAGGTTCTGCAGCGCCGCCCAGGAGGTCTCGGCGACGAAGGTGCGCTGCACGGCACGCGGCAACGTGCGCGACCGGCTCCAGAAGTCGTACAACGACGAGCCGAGCAGATGGATGGCGTGGCCGATGTCGCGATCGCCGTAGGCGAACGGATAGTCGAGCTGCAGGGAAGGGTAGACGCCCTCGTTGAGCCGTAGTTCACTGATTTTGGCTTCCTCGTTGCGCGTCATCTGCAGGACGTGAAACCACTCGTGCACCAGCGTCACCGCCCACTCGTTCGGACTCTCTTCCGCCGGTCGCCAGGCGCCGACCACGGCGGCGGGGATCCCGCCCACCGGGAATGCGGCCCGCAAGGCCTGCGGCAAGGTGGTGTTGCGGCGGTAGATCGGCTGACCGATGAACGTCTGGTCAATGCGCTCGAAACCGCCGGCCTCCTCCCATTCAAGCGGCGTGTTCAGCAGGTATTCGTAGTCGTTCTCGATGATCACCACGGTCATCGGGATGCGTACCCATCCGGGCCACACCTCGTTGCCGACGGTGTTGACCAACTGGAAAGCTTCGCGGAGCACGAGGAGCTGCGATCGTGGCAGGCCGTCCTCTTGCGCCGGCGAGGCGTCGGCTCGTTTGGACGCCGATGTCGCCGGCGAGGCGGCCAGCAGCGTCGCCAAGCAGCCGAGCCCGATCATCCGTACCAATGGCCAGAAAGGGCCGCGGCGGAAACGACGGGTGAGGCCGCCGGTGGGCGCCGAGAACGTTGTTCGCATAAAGTTTTGGCTCCGACTGAAAACTCGACACGGCCTCCCGCGCTGGCCGCCGAGGCTCGCGCGACGTGTCGAAGCTCCAATTAAACCGCAAACTGTCCCTGATTTCACAGTAGCGAGTACCTCGACCGGTAAGCTGGCGCACGTTCAATGGCTCTAGAAACCGACAATCTTCGCCGCTACGTCGACTTGATCGACGATTGGGAGGCCTTCGCGGCCGCCTGCGAGCGGCCCCTCCCGGTGGTGATTTGGACCAACCCGCTGCGCCGCGCGGTGCTTGAACGCCTCAACGACGCCGACGGTCTGGTGTGCTCGGCGCAGGGGGATGCGACCGGCGGCGGCTTGTTGGCGGCGCGGCTGAAGGCCCGCGGCTACGGCTGCGACGACGTGGGATGGTATCCGGGAGCCTACAAGCTCGACGGCGTGCCCAAGCCGGGGCGCACGCTCGAGTACTTGCTCGGGACCTACCACGTGCAGGAGGAGGTCTCGCTGATCCCCAGCGTCGTCTTGGCGCCGCGTTCGGGGGAGTTGATCCTCGACATGTGCGCCGCGCCCGGCGGCAAGACGGCGCAGATCGCCGTCGCCATGGCCTCCGAGGGCATGGTCGTCGCCAACGACGTGCGTATCGACCGGCTGCGGGCGTTGCGCAGCAATTGCGAGCGGCTCGGCCTGCTCAACGTGGCGATGACGGCGCACGACGGGACCGGATTTCCGCTCGACGCCGGTCCCTTCGACGCCATCCTGCTCGATGCTCCCTGTTCGTGCGAGGGCAACGTTCGCCGGGGCATCAGCACCGGTCACCGGAGACCGGGCGCGTTTCTGGCCGGGCGTTCGGGCCTGCAGGCGACCTTGTTGGGACGCGCCTGGAAGATGCTGGCGCCGGGCGGGCGGCTCGTCTACGCGACTTGTACGTTCGCACCGGAGGAAAATGAGATGGTGCTCGACTACAGCCTGGGCGACGACGCTCGCATCGAGCCGATCCGTATCGACGGATTGACCGCCGCTCCGGGGGTGACCGAGTGGCTCGGTCAAGCACTGCGGCCGGATTGCGCCAACGTGGCGAGGTTTTGGCCGCATCTCAACGACACCGGCGGCTTTGTCGTCGCGTTGGTGGGCAAGGAGGTGGCAGCATGACGCGGGTGCCGTTCCTCGAGATCGACGGTAGTCCCTACGCCAAGTGGTGGCGCGACCGCTTCGACCCGGAGGACGACCCTTTCGCCGGGATGCGCTTCTACCAGCGCGGGCGCGCCAAGATCTGGGTGGGGACAGCGGCCGTCGCCGGCCTCACCAGCACACACATGGACGCCGTCGGTATTCACCTGTTACGGATCGGCGGGCGGTTCTGGAAGCCGACGTCGGCGGCGATCGTGGCGTTTGCCGGCAGCGCTCGGGCAAGCGTCATCGAGCTGGACCGCGCCGAGG
>JADFNY010000278.1 GCA_022563115.1 Acidobacteriota bacterium
TGAATACCTTGGCGTGGCGCGAGGGCAGGTTGTGACCGTTGCCGAAGCAGACGATGCGGGCGTGCTCGAGGAATCGCCCGACGATGCTCTTGACCCGAATGTTGTCGCTGAGGCCCGGCACCCCGGGGCGCAGGCAGCATATGCCGCGGACCACCAGGTCGATCGACACGCCGGCGCGCGAGGCCCGATAGAGGGCGTCGATCATGTCCGGGCAGGCCAGCGCGTTGAGCTTGGCCCAGATCTTCGCCGGACCGCCGGCGCCGGCGCTGGCGATCTCGGCCTCGATCAATCGCATCAGCCGCTGCCGCAGATTGTGCGGCGCCACCGCCAGCTTCTCCAGCCCGGCCGGCCTGGCGGTGCCGGTGGTGTAGTTGAAGGTGAGCGCGGCATCCCGGCACAACGACGCCTCGCAGGTGAACAATGACAAATCGGCGTAGGTCCGCGCCGTCACCGGATGGTAGTTGCCGGTTCCGAAATGGGCGTAGGCGCGCAGCCGGCCGCCCTCGCGGCGCGTCACCAGGGTCATCTTGGCGTGGGTCTTGAGCCCGATGAAGCCATAGACCACCTGCACGCCGGCGCGCTCCAGGTGGCGCCCCCACCGGAGAGTGCGGGCCTCGTCGAAACGGGCCTTGAGCTCGACCACGGCGGTCACCGACTTGCCGGCCTGCGCCGCCTCGATGAGCGCGGCCATGATCGGCGAGTCCTCGGAGGTCCGGTACAGGGTCTGCTTGATCGCCACCACCGCCGGGTCGCGCGCCGCCTGCCGCAGGAACTCCAGCACCACGTCGAAGCTCTCATAGGGGTGGTGCACGATGATGTCCTTGTGCCGGATCGCCTCGAAGCAGTCGCCGCCGAACTCGCGGATCCGCTCCGGAACCCGCGCCTCATGGGGCGCGAACCGCAGGTCCGGCCGCTCGTCGACGATCATTTGCGCGGCGTCGGCAAGGCCCAGGCGGCCCGGTTGCGGGAACACCTCCCCCGGGTCGACGCTTAGCCCCTCGGTCACCAGCTGCAACAGGTCGGGCGGCATGTCGGCATCGCAGGTCAGGCGGATCACCTGGCCGCGCCGGCGCCGCTCCAGGGCGGCCTCGAAGGTGCGGACCAGGTCCTCGGCCTCGCCCTCGATCTCCATCTCGCTGTCCCGGAGGATCCGAAATAGGCCCCGGGCCTCGACCTCGAGGCCGGGGAACACGGTATCGAGATTGAGACCCAGCATGTCCTCCAGCGCCAGCCAGCGGATCGCCTGGCCCGGCAGGCGGACGAATCGCGGCACCCGCATCGGCAACGGCAACAGCGCCCGCAAGCTCTCACCGCCGGCCTGGCGGCGCAGCCGCAGCACCATGGCGATACCGCCATTGGGGAGGAACGGGAACGGCTGCGCCGGATCGAGCGCCAGCGGCGTCAGCACCGGCAGCACCTCGTCGCGGAAAGTGCCATCGAGCCACCGGCGCTCGTTGCGGCTCAGCTCGCCGCCCGCGACCAGGGCGACGCCGGCCTGGCGCAAGCGTGCCATCAGCAGCCGGAAACAACGCTGCTGCCGTTGCATCTGCGCGCCGGCCACGCGCTTGATTTCGCCCAGCGCCCGCGCCGGGGTCAGGCCATCCTGGCTGGCCGCGCCGACACCCGCCGCCACCTGGCCCCTGAGGCCGGCGACGCGGACCATGTAGAACTCGTCGAGGTTGCCGGCGGAGATCGCCAGAAAGCGCAGCCGCTCGAGCAACGGATGCGCGTCGTTGGCGGATTCCTCCACCACCCGCGCATTGAAGGCAAGCCAGCTCAGCTCGCGGTTGAGGAAAAGCTTGCCCCTGTTTTTCTTGCCACGCACTATTTTGATACCTAGCCCCCGGGCCAGCCGATTCCCTTCAACACGCGAGGGAGCTGGAACCACACCAACTCACCACAGCCGAAATCCACGTCCCTCCAGCGATCGACGTGCAGGCCGATCTTCGCCAGTGCGGCCGTTGGGTAGCGCAGTTGACCGCCCCCAATCAGGCCGGCGGCGAACAGGGACCAGGTCGGTTGGTGCCCTGCGAGCAGGACACTGTTCGTCGCGTCGTCCAGACGGCTGACCCAATCAAGCAACCGATCCGGGTCGGTTCCGTAGAAACCGGCTTCGAGCTCGATCTCGGGTGACCACTCGCCCGCCTCCTTCGCCAGACGCACCGTTTCCTTCGCGCGGACCGCGGTCGATGAAACGATTCGGTCGGGTACCTCGCCGAGTTCGCTAAGGAACCGCCCGATGCGCCGCGCCGCATCGATCCCGCGCGGCGCCAACGTTCGTTCGTGATCCGGGCCGCCGCTATTCCAGTCCGACTTTCCGTGGCGTAACAGGTAGAGCGTTTTCAAGCCGGCACTTCCGTGCCGGGGATCGGCGCCAGACGTGCGATCCGGCCGCAGGTTTCCTCATCGTCGAATCGGTCGAACTCGCCCGCGAACCGGCGCCGCATCCGGTGTTCCCTGCGGGCGAGGTTTTCGAGAAGGCGCCCGACGGTCACGAACGTCGCGGCAGGCGTCTGTCCGGTCGACTCCAACCGCGGGACCATCCTCAATACCGCGCTCTGTTGCACAAGAAGATCGTTGAACCCGCCCAGGTGGTCCTGCAGCCGTTTCAGCGTCGCGATCAACGGGTCGACCGTTTCTTCGGGGAATAGACCGCGGAAAAATTCCAGCAGGTAACGCAATTTCTTGCCGTCGATGCGCAGGCGGTGCAGCCGATCCGTCGCGTTCATCGCGTCGAGGCGCCGGCCCCGTCGAATCATGCGTTCGTACCTGGAACGGATCCGATCCGCGGCGACCTCTGCGATCGGCCGGTCGGCCTCCGGCGCTTCTCCCTCGTCCATCGCCGAGTCGAGGAACGCACGCCAGGTGGAAACCAGCGATCGATAGCGTTGGGTGTCGAGTTGGGCGACCAGTCGGTCGTGCGCTCTCCGTTTGTCGCTTCGAATGAGTTCGAGCAAGGGTTCGAGGCTGGGACGCGACATCTCATCCAGTCTATTTCGGTAGCGCTTAACGTCGTGCAGGAACACATCGAGATCGCGCGTCGGACCGGTCACCGAACCGAGCCAGGCGAATTCCGGCTTGAACTTCGCGATCCGATCCTCAGGCAGCGACCGCTTCATCTGTCCGATGCACGAGCGGGTGCGCCGGAGTGATACGCGGTACCGATGCAAGTCCTCAGGATCCCGATCGGCGATCAACCCCGCCTCGTTCGCCTCCATGGTCCGCAATAAGTTTTTCAGCTCCGAAAAAATCATCTTTCGACCTCGAAGGGTCCGATCACCAACGATGGTAGGCGGGATGTCCGGGTTTGACCGCGACGAACGTGCCCGTGCAGGTCGCGGTCACCGTGCCGCCGGAACTGAGCGTCGCCTCAACGACGACCTTGTTGCCCTTCGATGTTACCGGTTTCGCGCTCAGCTCGACCGCCCTGTCCGATGCGGTCGGCTGCTTCATGCGCACGTGGAAGTCGGCGGTGACCGTGCAGGGCGGGGTCTTCTGACCGTCACGCTTCATCAGGTGCCAGGCCGCCGTCCAGTTGCTGTGGCAGTCCAGCAACGCGCCAATGATCCCGCCGTTGAGCATGCCCTCGAACGCTTCGTGATGCTTGGATGGTCGCCAGGTCGCCACGACTTCGGCATCGCCGTCATCGGCGGTCGGGAAACTGCGGATTCGCAACCCCGACTCGTTGGCGGGCCCGCAACCGAAACATGCGTTGTCCGGTGCGTAGCGTTCTTGCAGACAAGGACCATCGCACATGGCTTCATCGTATCACCCACGAAGGCCTGAAACTCCGGGTCGGCGCCGGGTCCGGTAAACTTGACCGCATGAGACGCGTGCTGGCCATTGCAGTCCTTTCGCTTTTGCTCGGGCTGCCGCCGTGGGCCTTACCGAAGCAAAACGACCGCTGGATCCGTGTCGATACGGACCACTTCACGCTGTTCAGCAGCGTCGGCGTGCGGGACACCAAACGACTCAGCAACCAGATCGGCAAACTCAAGCAAGCGCTTGACGGCTCCTCGGTCGGCATGAAGACCCACTCGCCGTTGCCGACGTACATCTACGTGTTTCGCAACAAGTCGGCGTTTCGCGAGTACACCATCGGCGTGAACCAGAAGCCCGAGAACATCGCCGGGTTCTTCGCCGGCAGCGACGACGGAAACTACGTCGCGATCAACGTGAGTGCAACCGCCCGCCCCGAGGGGGTCGTGTTCCACGAGTACGTTCACTACTGGCTGGACAACAACGTTCCCGCCGCTCCGCTGTGGGTCGGCGAGGGTCTGGCCGAGTACTACAGCACGTTCACCACCCGCGAGAAGCGCGCGGACATCGGTCGCCTGGTGCTGGCCCATGCCGAGTGGCTCCGTGGCCACGCACTGATCCCGATGGTCGATTTGCTGACCGCGGACGCTTCGTCACCCTACTACCACGAGGAGGACCGGGTCGGCTTGTTCTACGCGCAGTCCTGGGTCGCGGTGCACTTCCTGATGTCCGATGAGGAAAACCGCGGCAAGCTCGGGAGTTACTTCCAGCGGATCAACGCCCGGCAAGGGTCGGTGGAAGCGTTTCAGGAGACCTGGGGCTTTTCGCCCGAACAATTTCAGGAAAAGCTCGAAGCGTATGTAGCGAAAGGATCGTACTCGCATTTCCGGTTGACCTTCGAGCGGGAATTCGAAGACACCCCGGCGACCGTCACCCCGATGGATCGCGAGACGGTTCTCTTTCGTCTGGGTGACCTGCTGGCGCACAACCCACCGATTCAGTTCGCGTCCGCCGAAGAGCACCTGCTCGCCGCCCTGGAGATCGACGAAGAGTTGGGTGCGGCGTGGGCCACCCTGGGCTATCTCGATCAACTTCGAGGCGACGACGAGAAGGCCGCGGAGAGGTTCGAGAAGGCGTTGAGTTTCGGCGAGAATGACGCGCGAACCCACCGTTTGTACGGCTTGAGCCTACTGGAACGTTTCGAGGACTCACTCAAGACCGGATTCGAGACCTTCGACCTTGTCCTGCCACGCAGCCCGCGCAGTCAGGATCAGAATCGGGAATTGTCGTTTCTGTTGACGAAGCTTGCGAATCAGCTCCAGACCGGGCATTCCCGGTAGGCCCAAATCGATGATCGCGAGATCCAAAGGATATTCTTCACCGAAAAACATTGGGCTAACCCGCCAGTTGCCGCAATGGTTTCAATATCGCTACCTTGAGGCGCAAGGAGAACCGATGGAGTACCAAGTCCCATTGCTTCAAAGACTTTTGCGGTAACCATGCCTTTATCCTCTAGCGTGGCCTCTTCCTCCTCCTTGACTGAAGCTATTACCACAGCGACCCCCGCCCCTTTGACAGCTGAAAGCGCTCTGTCCCGTGAAACACTACCGTGGGTAATAACTTTCTCCCTCACATCAAATTGGCTGGCCTCTTTGCAGACGTGGTCTGCTTGTCCTCCGTAGTAATGGAAATACCAATTGCTATTGTTAC
>JADFNY010000279.1 GCA_022563115.1 Acidobacteriota bacterium
CGGGCTGCTGCGCGCCTGGTCGCCCTATATCGTGGCCGCCGGCCTCCTCATCCTCACCCGGCTCTACGCGCTGCCGTTTCGCGGCTGGCTCGAGTCGGTGACGCTCACCTGGGAGGACATTCTCGGAACCTCGTTGTCCCAGTCGGTCCAACCCCTCTACCTTCCCGGAACGATCCTGGCGATCGCCGCGCTGCTCACCCCGTTGCTGCACGGAAAGCCGATGGGCGCGGCACGCCGCGCCTGGGTCTCCGCCGCCTCGACGCTCGCCAAGCCGGCGCTGGCGCTGTTGTTCGCCGTCGCCCTGGTGCGGGTGTTCATCGACTCCGGCCTCAACGAGTCGGGGCTCGAGAGCATGCCGATCTACCTCGCCGAGCGGCTCGCCACCGCTGTTGGCGGCAGCTGGCCGTTCTTCGCCCCCGTCGTCGGCGCGATGGGGGCGTTCGTCGCCGGCAGCAATACGGTCAGCGACCTGATGTTCGGGGCGTTCCAGTTCGGCATCGCAGCGGCGGCGGGGCTGCCGATCGTCCTGGTCCTCGCCCTGCAAGCGGTCGGCGGTGCGGCCGGCAACATGATCACCGTCCACAACGTCGTGGCGGCGAGCGCGACCGTCGGCCTGGTCGGCAAGGAGGGCACCTTGATTCGCATCACGCTGCTGCCCATGATCGTTTACCTGCTGGTCGCAGGACTCGTCGGCATGCTGTTCGCGCAGGGAATCATCCCGGAGCCCTTCTGATGGCCAGCAGGCCATGGCTATGAGCGACCGACCGACCGATTCCGAGGAGCGCACCGACCCGCGCGTCACCGCCGAGCACCGCATCCACCTGATGGTGGCGTTGCACGGCTTCGACCCGGCGGATCACAAGTTCGAGGTCAAGGGAATCACCGTCAACCTCAGTCACCACGGGGCATTGGTGCGGGTGAATCAGCCGGTCGCCGAGGGCTCCCGATGCCTCGTTCATCTGCCGGAGGGCGACCGAAGGATCGGCAAATCGCTGATCTACGGCACCGTGGTGCGCACCCAGGAGATCGAGGATATGTTCGAGGTCGCCATCAAGTTCGATACCCGCTTGCGGGCCATTTCGGTCGAAGATTCACTCGACGACGCACCCGACAGCGAGCCCAACAACGCCTAGCAGGGCGCTGAAGAACTCCCGGGGGGGGCCGGGGAGCATCGATTCCCGCCGCATGCCCGGGAGTTTTTCAGCACCCTGCTAGTCCTCAGCCGGCGGCTCTCCGTCATCCTCGTCGATAACCTCGCGCATCTCGCGAACCATGTCCTCGATCTGGCCCTTGTGCGCCTTCATGGCGCGGCGCGAGAACCACGCCATCCATCCGGACAGCGCGATCATGGCGACGGCGACGGTGGCGAAGGCCACGAACCAACCGACGTCGCTCATCAGGTGCAGACCCATACGCGGCAACCCCGGGAGTTTTTCGGCACTCGGCTAGGTCTGGCCACGGCCTGCTAGGAGGTCGCCACGCCCTCGCCACGTAGAACCGCCGAGATGTCCGGAAAGACGCCCTCGAGCGTCTCCCGGTCGATCACCAGCGGCGGGGCAAACCGGATCACCTGCTCGTGGGTTTCCTTGGCCAGGATGCTCCGCTTCATCAGCGCCTTGCAGAACGCCTTTGCCGGGCCGGATTCGTCGGCGATCACCACGCCGACGAGCAACCCCTTACCGCGTACCTCGGCGACGTGCGGCGAGTCGATAGCGCGCAGCTCGTTCATGAACCAGTCGCCGAGCTCCGCCGACCGCCCCGCCAGGTCCTCGTCGACGATGACATCGAGGGCGGTGATCGCAACGGCGGCGCCGAGGGGGTTTCCGCCGAAGGTCGAGCCGTGGTCGCCGGGCTCGTAGACGCCCATGAACTCATCATCGGCACACACCGCGGACACCGGGTACACGCCGCCGCCGAGAGCCTTCCCGAGGATGAGGACGTCGGGGCGGATCTTGTCCCAGTCGGAACAAAGCAACCTGCCGGTGCGACCGAGACCGGTCTGGATCTCGTCGGCGATGAACGCGACGCGGTGGTCGGCGCACAGCCGGGCTGCCTCACGCAGGTACCCCTCGGGCGGCACGATGACGCCGCCCTCCCCCTGGATTGGCTCGACGAGGAAGCCGACGGTGTTGTCGTTGATGGCCCCCGCCAGCGCCTCGATGTCACCGTACTCGACGACCTTGAATCCCGGCGTGAAGGGGCCGAAGCCGTCCTTGTACTGATCTTCGGTGGAAAAACCGATGATCGTCGTCGTGCGACCGTGGAAGTTGTCCGAGCAGACGATGATCTCGGCGGCGTCGGCGGCGACCCCCTTTACCTTGTATCCCCACTTGCGCACCGTCTTGATCGCGGTCTCGACGGCCTCGGCGCCGGTGTTCATCGGCAACGCCTTGTCGTAGCCGACCAGGTTGCACAGCTTCTCGAGAAACGGCCCCATCTGGTCGTTCTGGAAGGCGCGCGACGTCAGCGTGCAGCGCCCGGCCTGCTGGCGCATGGTCTCGACGATTCGCGGGTGGCAGTGTCCCTGGTTCACCGCCGAGTAGGCCGACAAACAGTCGAGGTAGCGGTTGCCTTCGATGTCCCAGACCCAGACGCCTTCAGCGCGGCTGATAACCACCGGCAGCGGGGCGTAGTTGTGGGCGCCCCAGCGATCCGCCTGCTGGAGAAAATCGTCGGTAGTGGGTGGGGAACTAACGGCTGTATCGGACATCGGTACGTGCTCGTGGTGAGGAGGAGAGAACGGCTCGACCCTGGGGTCCGAGCGGGTCGCGCCCAAGTAACGATGGTATGCTTCGCAGAGCTTGGTCGAAACGAAAACCCTACCGTTTTGGCACGTTGAATGCGAGGCTTGCCGCGGCGGCGCGGCGGCGGGAAATTCGGCGCTCGGGTTGACGCCCGCGGCGCGGTGCCGTATCCAATAGGCTTCGACCCCGACGTACCCATCCCCATGACCCAAGATCATCAACAGGCTCGCCGAGGGATGACCTCTATTCGGCGCTCCATCCGAAACCGGTCATAAGGAGAACTCGAAGGATGCACACCCGAAAGCGTTTGGTCTGGTTCCTGGCACTGACCACCGTCATCGCGCTGACCGCCGCCTGCGGCGGCGCGGCCGAAGAGCCCGTCGAGGAAGCCCCTCCCGCCGAGGAATCGGCTCCGGTCGCCGAGGCCGCTCCCGCACCAGAGCCCACGCCGGAGCCCGAGGAGCCCGCAGCGCCCGCGGAACCCCAGCTCGAGGGAGAGATCGTCGAGATCGAGGCCGCCCACGAGATGGACTGGACGACCGCCGCTTCGCGCGAGGTGCCGGGCAAGTACTTCTGGGTCGTGCAGCTGCGCAACGACACGACGCAGATGCTCGACATCACGGTCAGTTTCGACTTCCTCCACCGTGACGACGAGAGCGTAATCAAGACCGATCGCTCGACCCAGCGTGTGTCGCCGGCGGAAACAGTCACGTTTCGTGTCGAGGGTGAGATGAACCGCGAGGACTCGCGCTCCATCGGCAATTACACCTACACCTGGTCCTGGGAGATCGTCGAGTCCAGCTAGCCAGCACCGCCCTCCCACCTACGCAGATCACGGGCAGCGAGGTGGTGTGCGCAAAGCGGGCAAAGAGCTACCGTAGGCTCCGACAGGCCGGGGGCGGGCGGCGGGCATTCAAAAAAAGTTGCGCCTCAGGCCCCGATATTCTCCAGGTCGGCCCCTTCAGGCACCGCTACGCCGGCGTCGCGTAGCGCCTCCTCGATCGTCCCGAGCAGGAGCTCTACTTCGCCCCGTTCGATCGAGCGGCCCATGTGCCCGATTCGGAAGATCCGGCCGGCGAGGTCGTCGAGGCCGCCTGAGATGAAGATCAGGCGCTCCATCAGGAAGCGCTGCATGTCGGCGACCGGCAGCTCGGGGTGGGCGTACACCGACGTTGTCACCGGCGAGGCGACGTCGTCGGCCGCGAACATCTCGAAACCGAGCCGGCGCAGGCCGTCGCGCACCTCGGTGGCCGCCTCGGCGGTGCGGCGGATGCGCACGTCGAGGCCCTCTTCGAGGATCTGTTCGATGCTCGTGCTGATGGCCGCGATGGTGTTTGAGGCAACGGTGGTCGGAAACGGGTGCCAGGCGGCCCATTCCTCGCGGTAGCGGCGCCAAGTGCGCAGGTCGAGGTACCAGCTCCGGCTGGAGGGATTGGCGTCGATCGCCTCCCACGCCGCCGCACTCACCGAGATGGCGGAGATTCCGGGCGGCGCCGCAAGGCACTTGTTGGCGACGCTGACGCACAGATCGACCCCCCAGGCATCGACCGGCAAGTCGGCCCCGCCCAGCGACGCGACCGCATCGAGGATCGTCAGGGCGCCGTGGTCCTTCGCCGCCGCCGCAACCGGCTCGATCGGGTTGAGGACGCCGGTCGAGGTCTCGTGGTGTACCCAGGCAACAGCGTCATAGGGCGCGACGGAGGCCTCCAGACGGTGTCGGATAGCTTCGGGGTCGATCGCCTCACCGAGCGGAAACTCCACCACGTCCACCTCGGCCCGGTGGGCACGGCACATCTCGGTCATACGACGGCCGAAGAAGCCGTTGCTAGGTACGAGAACGCGGGCACCGTCGGGGAGGGCGCTAGACAGAGCCGCGTCGAGGGACGCGGTTCCCGGGCCGACGATCAAGAACAGGTCGTTTTCGGTCTGGAATACGGCCTTGAAGAGGTCGATGCAGCGGTTGTAGGCGGCGACGAAGCGCCCACCGTAGTGCGGAACCACCGGCCGGCCGGTCGCCTCGATGACCTCCGGAGTGCTGCCCGCCGGCCCGGGAATGAACAGGTGAAAATCAGGCTCGTCGCTCAACCGATGCGCCTCCATCGCCGGCGGGAGCCGACAATCGATTGTACCGCGCCCGCCCGCCGCTTGCGGCCGGAGCTTCGGGTGCAACGACCGCGCGTCTTAGAGGTCGATCTCGGTGATTCGCTGGTTCTTGGGGATCAGCGACGTCACCGCCTCGCGACCGTGCCATTCGGCGCAGCCGATGGCGACGCCATGGTAGCGGGCGGCGAGGAAGCCGCGCGCCAAGGTTTCGCGCCGCGGGTCGTCTTCGGGCACGGGCGAGCGATATGAGCCCCTGGGGGACGCTTTCGTTGACGTGCGGACCCTGTTTGACGTGCTGGTCGATCCGTCAGCCCGGACTATGGAGGAGGCTGAGTGGGCCTTGGTTAGCCGGTTCCGCAACGTCGACGAGGTCAAGTCTCGGTACGGGCGAAAGGCGGACGATTTGGAGGTGGGGCGGGCCGAGCGGCGTAGCGGTTCGTTCCGGAGGATTCATGCTCTGACTGTCGGCGGGCTGGGTGACACGAAGGACATCCTGGGCGACCAGGTGTTGACCTGGGAATTGTGGGTGCGAAGCAGCAGGAAGCGTCCTGGTGGCCTGCACGCGGTCGTCTCGCAGGACGTACTCCTACAAGGGCAACCCAATCCATACGAACACCG
>JADFNY010000008.1 GCA_022563115.1 Acidobacteriota bacterium
TCCACCAGCCGGACGGTTGGGGCATGCGGGATTCGACCAACCGGATGAACTGCGCGGGCAACGGACTATTTGGACGCCGCGGCGGCACTGTCCGGTTCGCCGGTGGTTGGACATTGAAATCGTCCGTGCCGTGCTTCAATTTGACGCGATTCCGCCAAACGGTAGCGGTGAGGTTCTCCAACCGGTGTGAACTTATCCAATTGAGAAAGAACGTCGCTGGCCGGGGTGGACACCGAAGCATCGATTTTGCTATCCTGAGAATGGAAACGCGCGAGTTGGGCGGATCATCGAACTTGCGGAATGGCATCCGGATGAAATTTAAGCCATCGATTTTCTGGGCGACGGCGCTGGCGATTGGCCTGTTCGGCGGCGCCGCGCGGGTATCGGCGCAGGGGGCTTGTTGCCTGTTCGACGGGTGCATCCCGGCCGACGACGAATCGCAGTGCTCCGGGTTCAACGGTGTTTTCCTGCCCGGCGAGGATTGCGCCGACGATGCCTGCGAGGAGGGCGCCTGCTGCACCGATGTCAGTTGCAACCAGGCCAACGCATTCCAATGCATCATCGCGGGACGCGATTTCGCCGGCGCGGGCACGAGTTGCCTGGACGATCCTTGCGAGGGCGGCGTCGGGGCATGCTGCGTCGAAGAGGATTGCAGCGAAACCACGCTCGAAGGGTGCGATTCACTCGGCGGCTCGTGGAACGGAGCGGGAGTTTTTTGTTCGGCCTTTCCATGCTCACCCGGGGCGTGCTGAACGACGGTGAGGTTCTCGAGTACGCGTTCGGCCTCGGCCACGGAACCTACCGGGGCCTGAAGACGGTCAGCCACAGTGGGGGTTTCGTCGGATTTCGTGCCCAAATAGTGCGCTTCCCCGACGAGCGCTTCACGGTGATCTGCCTGTGCAATCGGGGCGACGCGAACCCGACCCGCCTGTCTTATGCGGTGGCTGATGTCTATCTCGAGGAACGGCTCGAACCGGTGGATGATACCGGCGACGACGAAGGCGCGTCGGGTGAAGAGGATGCGGAGGGAAACTCGTTCGTCCCGAAGCCAGAAGAACTCGCCGAGCTCGCTGGCGATTACTACAGCGAAGAGCTCGACGTCACCTACGCACTGCGAGTCGAGGGCCAGGGGCTGGCGCTCGAGAGCGGGCTGGCGCCGGAGTTGGGCGGGTCCTCAGGGATCATCTTCGCGCCAGCTGAAACCGACGTCGTGAAGTACCGGTTCTTGACGCTTCGCTTCCAACGAGATTCAGGGGGCCGGGTCAGCGGTTTCGAGCTCGATGCGGGCAGAGTCACGAACTTGGGTTTCACTCGCTTGTCATAGGCCGTTCTCTGTCAACCTCCGGCCGGTCGGTGGAGTATAGGAAGTAGTACCAGCCGGCGCCCGCCGCGTGGCGTCGGAGGTTCCCAAAGGAGGTGGACGATGTCGATGGCAGGATTGGTCTTGCTGGCTCTTCTCGTCGCGATCGTTGTACCGGGGGCGATCGTGATCTTCGTCGTGAGGAGGCTGCGCCAAAACGCAGCCGCCGCCGGGTATTCGGGTGTGGGCGCGTACCTGCGCGCGGTACCCCGCAACGACGAGGAAAAGCGCCAGGCTGTGGATCTGGCCCTGAAGGGCGTAATCCTGTGCGCCCTCGGGCTCTTCTTCCCTCCGATGATCTTGGTCGGAGTGATTCCCTTCTACTATGGGTCGCGCAAGCTCATTCTGGTCTGGCTAGGTCTCGACATCCTGGCTGAAATTGATCGCACCAACGCGTGAGGCGCACGGCGAGTGCGCGCGTCCGACGATCGCGAGCCGGCAACCGGCAACTCGGCGTCTGAACCGACTAGCGCCGAGGAGCTGAGGGAAGCCCTCGCTGAGGTCCGCGCCGGCCGGTGCGATGCCTACGAGCGTGTCGTCGAACTTTGTCAGAGCAGGCTCCTGAGCTTCGCCGTTTCCTTGCTCAAGAACTACGCCGCCGCCCAAGAGCTGACCCAGGACGCGTTCGTGCGCGCCTACCGCTACCTCGATCGGTTCGAAGATCGACGGCCGTTCTACCCGTGGCTCGCGACGATCGCTTTCCGACTCGCGCAGGATCGTTGGCAGCAGCAGCGTCGAGACCGAGAGCTGGCGCAACGCTACGGCGCCGCCTCAGAGGAAGGGGCGGCCCGCGACGATCCGCTCTGCACGGTGATCGCTGATGAAGAAAGCAGGCGACTCTGGCAGGCGGTACAGGGGCTGCCGGGCGGCGAACGAGCCGCCGTGCTGCTCTTTTATCGGCAAGAGCTGAAGATACGCGAGGCGGCGCGCGTGCTCGGCGTGTCGTCCGGCACCGTCAAGACCCTTCTATTCCGAGCGCGGCGGCATTTGCGCGAGGCACTCGGCGCTGGCGCGGCCGGCGCACCGGGGAGGTAAACGCAATGACTTGCGAAGAATTCCTTCATTTCGTTGATGCTGTCCCGCTTCGACTCCGAAGCGACCGTGAGCTGCGCATCGCCCGACAACATGCCACGGCATGCCCGGGCTGCGCCGTGCTGTTGGCCGAGGCCGAGTCGCTGGAACAAGCGCTCGGTTCGCTGCCGACGATCGCGCCCCCAGACCGCCTGGTTGCCGACGTCATGGGGCGCGTCCACATGGAGGTCCCGGAGCGACCGGGTGTTCACCAGGCGGCGCCCGAAACCCGCTTTGTGGGCACAACCAACCTCGAGAAGCTCGGATGGGCGACGGCTATCGTCGCAAACCTGGCATTGCTCGGCGTCTATCTCCAGAGCCTGAACACGTCGGCGTGGCTGAGCCGAGTCCTCTCACCCGCCGTAGGCTTCCGGGCCGAGAGGGTTTCCTGGATGGCAGATTCAAGCTCAGGGCTCCTGATCGTAGCCGCGGGCGTCCTTCTGTTGGCCGTCAGCATCCTGGTGCTAGCTGAGGTCGGCACTAGACCTACGGCCGGGTAATTTGAGTTAGACCCGCCCCGGGCGGCCTCAATGGCAAGCTCAACCACGACTCAATCGACGGTTGACACCAGGCGCCTAGTAGCGATGGGGGTGTCTTCACGACCGGCGGTGCTGCTGCCGGGGCGTTGCTGGTCTCTCCAAGAAGCGATTTCCTATGCTTCGAGGGTCGGCTCAATCCGAAATTTGCACGATGACTTTGCCGAAAGCGCCGGCTTCGACAGCTTCGTGCGCGGCAACGATCTCGTCAAGAGAAAAGCTGGGGCCGAAGTTGTGGGTGAGCTCGTTGTTCTCGAGCCAACCCGTGATGTCCTCTACCGCTCCGCGCTTCGCTTCGTCGGGCATGAGAAAGACGAGCTCACAGCGAAGCGTGACGTTCCGGTAGAGAAGCTGGTAGAAGGGCAACGCAGGCTCTTTGACCGCGTCGGAGGCGTACGCGGCGATGACGCCATTCGGCTTCAGCACCTCGAGGCTCGTCGTCAAGTTGCCGCCCAACTCGACTTCGATGATACGGTCGACGCCTTCCCCATCGGTGAGCTCGCGCACCCGCTCGGACACATTCTCGTCTTTGTAGCGGATGATCGCATCGGCGGCGCATTTGCGCGCCAGCTCCGCCTTGTCGTCCGTGCTCACTGTCGTCAGTACGCGCGCCCCTCCGAGCTTCGCGAATTGCACCGCATAGTGGCCGACCGCGCCCGCGCCACCGGTTACGAGAATCGTTTGATCGATGACCGGCCCATCACGGAAGACACAGCGATGTGCCGTGAGCGCCGGGATGCCGAGACAAGCGCCGTCGGCGAAGCTCGCTGTCTCCGGGAGCGGCACCACGAGATGAGCCGCCACTACGATGTATTCGGAGGCGGCCCCGAGGGTCCGTTGCCATTGAGCTTCGTAGAGCCAAACGCGATCGCCTTTATCGAGGCTGCTCACGCCCGCCCCGACGTCGTCGACGATCCCGGCGCCGTCGAAGTGAGGAACGACGCGCTCGCTCTCCATCGCGCCACGGCCGCCGGCGCGCCGTTTCACGTCGACAGGGTTCACGCCGGAGGCGATCACCCGCACCCGCACTTCACCCTCTGAAGGCTCCGGCGTGTCGAGCTCTCCGGTGGCAAGAACCTCGGCAGCAGGACCAAATGCGGAGTACCACGCTGCTTTCAAGAAACGCTCCTATTGTCTTGAGTCAAGCTCTCTGTGTGACCGTCGATGGCGAGCGCTTGCCCGGAAATTTTAGCGCCCTGATCGGAGCACAAGAAAAGAATCATCCCCACGATATCCGCGGCATCCACGAACGTCCGCATCGAGACCTGCTTCAGCAAGCTGGTGCGGACGTCGTCGGGCGAGACACCCCGGGAAGCGGCTTCGTCGCGGATGATGCGCTCGATGCGCTCGCCGGCGACGCTCCCGGGGCAGATGGCGTTCACGCGGATGCCAAAGGTGCCGAGCTCCATCGCCAACGTCTTGGTGAGCCCGATGACACCCCACTTCGAGGCGGCGTAGGGAGAGCGGAGCGGATAGCCGAACAGTCCCGCGGTCGAAGAGATGTTCACGATCGAGCCGCCGCCGGCCGCTTTCAGAAGGGGCACGGCGCGCCGCACACAATAAAACTGCCCGTTCAAGTTGATGTCGATCGTGCGCCGCCAATCCCCGGGCTCGATGGCCTCGACGGGCGCCGTCGGTCCGGATATCCCCGCATTGTTGACGAGAACGTCGAGCCCTCCGAGCGTCTCGGCGGCTTCCGTGAAAAGCCGGTCGACGGCGTCCGGGTCGGCGACGTCGGCGACGGTCGTGCCGACGCCTTCGAGCTTCTCCAGCTCGGCCTCGTCGAGATCGCAGACGTGTACGCGATCGCCCGCTTCGACGAAGGCTTCGGCCACGCTGCGCCCAATGCCGCTGGCGGCCGCGGTTACGAGGACCCGTCTCAAAAAAGCTCCCTTTCGAACGCCCCGCAGACTTCGGCTTCGAGACCGGTGCCGGCGCGAATCGTCTCGCCGAGCTCGATGTAGGCGTCGCCCTCGCCGAATGGCGGCCAATAGGGAAGTCCTTCGCCGTTCGGGTCGCCCGTTTTCGCGAATTGCACCCAGTAGCCCATCATCATTTCGTTGAGATGCTCGTCGACGGGCTCCCAACGGTGCCACGGCTCCGCCGTCCCGAACACATAAGCAAGCTCGGCGCCATGATACGCACGGTACGCGCCCGAGCCCGGTAACGCGCGCGTGAAGTAATAAAGATAGGCCGGTGTGTCCACGTCGGCCATCGTGCGCGCGACGAACTGGGACGGACAGACGAAATACTCGTTGGTGCCCTGCCTCTGACGAGCGTCATACTCCGCGGGTTCCAGACCTTCCGGAACGTACATGGACCACTCGTCGGCGTTGGCGCCAATGAGAAGCGGTATTGCTTGTTGGCGGCCCTCGAGGTGGAGGCGCGCCGGCGCGTCGGGAAGCACCCAGCCATCGATGTTGGGGCCGTAGCCTTGCTCGCTCCCGAGCGCCTCCGCTTCTTCGAGAAGCTTCGCGGCGCTCACCGCACGCAGGTCGCCGACGCGCTGCGCGAGCTTCTGGCCTTGCGCTTCTTCGTCGGCGAGATCTCTGAAGTCGCTCACCTGGTAGCCGCCGCTCTGAGAGATGGCGCGGTGGAAGAGGCCGTTCGCCAGCGGCGAGACGAGCAGATAGCCGACATTCGCCGCGCCCGCGGACTCACCGAAGATCGTCACGCGGTTCGGGTCGCCGCCGAAAGCTTCGATGTTGCTCTGCACCCATTTCAGCGCCTCGATCTGATCCAGCAGCCCGTAATTGCCGGATGCCCCCGATGCGGACTCGGCGGTCAAGCTTTCGTGCGCTAGAAACCCGAACACCCCCACGCGATAGTTGATCGAGACGACGACAACGCCGCGGCGCGCGAGGCTCTCACCGTGATAGAGCGACTCGTAGCTCCAACCCGTGTGGTTCGACCCGCCGTGGATCCAGACCATGACCGGCTGAAGCACTTCGCCGTTCCAATTCGCGGACCAGACGTTCAAATAAAGGCAGTCCTCGTCCCAACGCGGCGTCGGCGCAACCACCGAGCGCTCTTGGCCAAACGCCTCGGCGATGTCCCAATACCACGAGATGCCCCCGGACTCTCCAACGGGTTGCGGGCAGATCGGTGGAAACTCCGTCGCCGTCTTTTCTCCTTCCGTGAGCTCCAGAGGTCGCGGAGGACGGAAGCGGAGCTCGCCGACCGGAGGCTCGGCATAGGAGATCCCCTTGAAGGCGACTTCGTGCTCGTCCCCGAAACGGGCGCCGGTAAACGTCGTGCCGTTCACCGCCACGCGCGGCGGCCCTTCGGGGGATGCGCAGGCGAAGCTCGCCAACAAGATCAAGCCGGAGATGCGTTTCATCCGTGCCCTCATGTAATTTGGACCGCGGCCTCATGTCATATACTGCGACCCATCACCTATGCGTCTTCTCACGCTCCTGGTCGGCAGCTTACTCCTCGTCGTCGCGGTCGTCATCGCCCTCCTTTTGACGCCCGAGCTCGGTGACGTCGGAGGGAAGCCGCACGAGCAGTTCTCCACGATGGCGAGTGGCGGGTCGGGGAGCGCGCGTCACGCCAACGTGCTGTGGCTCGGCGGCCTCTTCGGTACCGCCTCGCTCGTCTTCTTCGTGGCGCTCATGGCCTTCGGCGCGCGCAAGGGCGCGTCGCTCCGAGGATTGGGGCGACCCCTCGCCGCCAGCCTCGTCGTCTGCCTGGCGTTCTGGGTGTGGCTTCTGGTGAGCTATGCGCACACTATGGACGGCGGAGCCGTGTCTTTTTTTCTGGCGCTCCCCGGGCCGTCGGCGATCATGCTCTACGGTTTTTTCCCGGTCACCATTCTGTTCAATCTGCTCTACGTCATCGGCTTCAACCGGTGGATCCTCACCGAGGAGGACTACCAGGAATACAAGCGGCTCGTCGCCGAACGTCGAGGCCGATCCGCATGAACGAGCTCAGAAGCCCGATCATTCTCGGCAGCGTCGTGCTCTACATGATTCTTTGCATCGTCGTGGGTCTCTGGGCGATGCGGCGCACCCGCTCGGCCAAGGATTTCTTCATGGCCGGGCGCGAGCTCGGAATCATGATCACCGGCATCGCGATCTTTTCGAGCACGATGAGCGGCTTCGGATTCGTCGGCGGGCCGGGGCTCGTCTACTCGCTCGGAATGAGCTCGGTGTGGATGGTGATCACGGTATCCACGAGCTACGCCGCCGCTGACTTTCTTCTCGGAAAGCGATTGCGTTTGTTCGCGGGCGCTTTCGATTGCATCTCGCTTCCTGATGCGGTGGCGGCTCGCTACGGCAGCGAGGTGACGCGCTTTCTGACCGCGATCGCGATCCTTCTCGGTATCCTCGGCTATCTCGCGACGCAGACACTCGCGATGGCAACGGTGCTGCAAAGCATTCTCGTCGGTACGGGATATTTCCCCGAGGTAAGCCTCATTACTTGCGTCGTGATCTCGTCTTCCGTTCTCGTCTTCTATTGCGTGACCGGCGGCATCTTGGCCTCGGTATACACCGATATGTTTCAAGGCGCCGTGATGGTCGTCGGCGGCTTTCTCGTGTTCCTCACTACGCTCTACGTGTTCGAGGGTGGCGCGACGGCAGCGGTGGCGACGATCCTGAGGGATGATGCCGAGGCCGCCGGCCCCTGGGGTACCCTGGGGATGATTGGCTGCCTCTCGTGGTACTTCATGTTCACCGTGGGCGCGGCGGGGCAGCCTCAGATTCTCACCAAGGGGATGATGATCGAGCGCGTGCAGAACTACCGATGGGTGCCGCTTGTCACCGTCTTGGGCTATACGCTCACGGCGCTTCTGTGGGTGAGCATCGGCCTCGTCATGCGCGCGCTCGTGCTCTCAGGTGCGCATCCCGAGCTCGCCAGCGCCGACGCGGCGGCGCCGGCGTTCCTGCAGCAATACGCTCACCCTGTGCTCGCGGGCATCGTCTTCGCGGGACTCTTCGCGGCCATCATGTCGACGGCGGATAGTTTTCTCAACATCGGTGCCGCGGCCCTCGTTCACGACATCCCGCGCGCGCTCACGGGACGCTCGCTCACGCACGAGCTTTTCTGGGCGCGCATCGGCACCGTCGCGATCGCGGCCTTCGCGGCGCTCTTCGCACTCTATTCGTATTACGCGAACGCGCGGCTCGTGGCGCTTCTCGGCGCGTTCGGGTGGGGAACGTTCGGCGCCGCGCTCGTCCCAGTGATCGGCATCGGTTTCAACTGGAAGCGTGCTACGCCGCTGGCGGCGAGCGTCGCGATCGCGATCAGCCTGGTCTTGAATTTCACCATCGAGGTCTTCGACATCCGGCTGCCCCACAATATCCACGGCGGCACGGTCGCGCTTCTCGCTTCGATGACAATTTTCTTTCTGATCTCGTTCTTGTCACCCCCTCCCGTTCTGGACCCGGACGTGGAGGCGCTCATGGAGATCTGATGCGCTTACCGCAAACCCCATGATCTCCTCTCTTTTTCCACGCTCGGACTACCCGACGCTGGCGGGCAGCGTATACCTCAATCAGGCTTCGCTGGGTCTCGTCGGCCGCCCGGCAGTCGAGGCGATGCACACGTTTCTCGACGACGTCGCTCGCCACGGCAATCGCTTCATGTCCGACCGCGACGAAGTGGCGTACTTCGAGGCGCTGCGCGAGCGCGGCGCCCGACTGCTGAACGTCGACACCGGTGAGATCGCCATCATCGGCAGCGCCAGCGAGCTGCTGGGACAGCTCCCATATCTGCTCAGGCCGGAGTCCGGCAGCGCTGTCTTGGCCGTTGCCAGCGACTTTCCCGCGGTCACACGGCCCTGGCTTCGCTTGGCCGATCAGGGTGGTTGCGCGGTGCGTTTCGTGGACGATGCGCCGAGCGTCGATCTGACGGATGCTCTGGTCGACGCGCTGGACGAGAGAACTGCGGTGTTGGCGGTGAGCCAGGTACAATACGCGACGGGCACGGTTCTCGACATTCCCCGCCTGCGGGAGGCTAGTCACGCCGTCGGCGCGAGCTTGATCGTCGACGCCACGCAGGCCGCCGGGGCGATCGCGGTCGACGCTTCGGCCTGGGATGCGGACGTGGTGGTATGCAGCGGCTACAAATGGCTCGGTGGCCACGGCGGAGTGGCGCTCGCCGCCGTGTCGCCGCGTTTGCTCGAGGAAGCACCGCCGCTACCCGGCTGGATGGGCGCTCCCGAACCGTTCGACTTTGATGCCAGGCGCTTGTTGCTGGCGAACAACGCGCGCCGTTTCACCCAGTCCACCATGTCGTACGTGTCGATGGCCGGCCTCGCCGTTGCCTTGGATCAGCTTTTGGCCCTCGGCGCCGCGCCCATCGAAGCTCACTGCAACCAGCTCGCAGCGATCCTGACCGAGGAACTCAGCGCCCTTGGTTGGCATCCGTTCCGTGGCTCAAACGATGCTGCAGCTGCATCGCACATCGTGTCCATCGCCCACCCCGGTCGATCCGATGAGGTCGTGAGTACCGCGCTCCACGAGCACGACATCGTGTGCGGCACCCGAGGCGGGCGTATCCGCGTATCGCTGGCTCCCTACAACGACGAAAGCGACGTGCGTCGGTTGGTCGAGGCGTTGGGACAGGGCGGCTGAGACGACCGGCCGTTTGCGGGATCACCGGCAGCAACACGGGCGCGGCGTGTTCGCTCGTACGCCGATCGCCGTGGCTGCCGGCGGGTGCTCGGTTGTGGTCATTTTCGGAAACAGAGAGAATGTCGACCAAGGCAGAGCGCAACTGGCCGGAGCCCACGGAAGCGTCGGATAGCCAGGAGTAGTTTGAGAGCAACACTGAAATCGCCCGAAACAAGCCGACGCTACGTGTCCACCGTCCTCGTTGCAGTCGGGGCTGCAGCGCTTGCGCTCCTCACGATGACGGGCTCCACGGCATCGGCGGTAGCGGGCACGACGCAGCCACCTAGGGTCACGTTCGCCCGGGCTTCGGAAAACGCCGGCCTCCATTTCGACCATGTCCACGGTGGGACCGGCCAGCGCTACATGGTGGAGACCATGGGCGCAGGAGTCAGCGTCGCCGACCTCGATGGCGACGGTTGGCTCGACGTGTATTTCGTGCAAAGCGCCGCCACCCCGGGGTTCCAATCGCCGCAAGCTCTACACAACGTCTTCTATCGCAATCTCGGGAACGGCACCTTCGCCGCGGCTTCCAGGATCTCCCGCTTGGATGATCCTGGCTACGGAATGGGGGCCGTAGCTGCCGACTATGACAACGACGGCTTTACGGATCTGTACGTCACCAACTTCGGAGCCAATCGGCTGTATCGCAACAACGGTGATGGCACCTTCAGCGACGTCACCGGAAAGGCCGGAGTGGGCGACGAGGGATGGGGCACCTCAGCGGCGTGGGCCGATATCGACGACGACGGCAACCTGGATCTCTATGTTGCCAACTACGTCGACTTCGCCTGGGACAACCACAAGTTCTGCGGCAGCGTGCAGCGCGACTTGCGTGCCTATTGTCATCCTGACGTCTACGGGGGCGTGGCCGACGTGCTCTATCGCAACCAGGGCGACGGCACCTTCGCCGATGTCGCCGCTGCTGCTGGGGTAGCCAACGCCCGGGAGGGCAAGGGGTTAGGGGTGGTCTTCGGCGATTACGACAACGACGGCGACCTCGACACGTACGTCGCCAATGACTCGACCCGGAACTTCCTATATCTCAACCAGGGTGACGGCACCTTTTTCGACAACGCCCTGTTGGCCGGCGTCGGCTACAACCAGGATGGCAAGGCCGAAGCGGGGATGGGCACCGACTCGGCAGATTTCGATGGCGATGGGCGGCTGGACGTCGTTGTCACCAACCTGGACCTGCAGACCAACACCCTCTATCAGAACCTCGGACAGGGCATTTTCTCCGATGTCACGTTCGCCAAAGGCCTGGCCGAGCCCAGCCTGCTGTACGTCGGCTTTGGCACCAATTGGTTCGACTACGACAACGACGCCGACTTCGACCTCTTCGTTGCCAATGGCCACATTATCGACAACGTCGAATCATTCAGGGACAACGTTACCTACGCGCAACCAAACCACCTGTACCGCAACGAAGGGGCGGTTTTCCAGGAGGTGCACGAGGCGATGGGGCCTGGATTCGAGCCCCTGAAGGTCTCCAGAGGCTCGTCTATCGGCGACCTGGACAACGACGGCGACATCGACCTGATCGTCACCAACAACAATCAAACCGCCGACTACCTCCGAAACGACGGCGGCAACCTTGCGGGCCACTGGATCCAACTTCGACTGGTGGGCCGCACCGCCAATCGGACGGCGGCCGGGGCCCGCGTGCTGGTTACTCCGCTGCCTGACGGAAGCACACCCGGCACCGCAGCCAGGGAGCTTCCGATCGTTGTAGAGGTGAAAGCGGGCTCTTCGTACTGCTCGTCTAGCGACCTGCAGCTGCACATCGGGTTGGGGACGGCCACGGCGGCCCTCCTGACCATTCGCTGGCCCGGGGGCCGAGTCGAACGCCTGGGCCGCCTGGTAGGAAACCGAGCCTACGTCTTGCACGAGGCCCGAGGCGTGATCGCCCAACGCGGCCCGACGTCTCAGTAACGCACCGGCTCTTGGCGGCGCAAAACCCGCCAGCAACCCGGTGGATGTCCCCATGGCGCCAAGGGCTGAGAACGGTAAAGAGCCCTCGAGCACTTTCTTTCATCGGGAGATCTAGCGACACTGGCAGCTGGCCATTTTTTTCTCGCCGATCGGTAACAAGACGTTGGGAGGCGATGGATTGTCGAGGAGCACACCCACACGCGCCAGCTCGCGGCGGGCACCTTCAGTGAGTTCAAACATCAAATCTGCTGTGCTGGCTTCCCTGATAGCCGCGATGCTCTTGCCGCACCCCGCCTTGGGCAGCGGCCAGGAGCCGGGCGTTCTCTACGCGCAGGCCTTGACCCTGACCAGGCTCGAGCGGTTCCGAGAAGCGATCCCTTATCTCGAGAAGGCCGTGGCCGCCGACCCCGGAAACGCCGACGCCTGGATGTTGCTCGGCAGGTTGCTGACCCAACACGACGGCAGACTCGAGGCGATCCTGCGGGCGACCGAGGCCTTCGAGCAGGCACTCGAACAGCGTCCCGATAGTGTGGAGATTCACCTGCGGTTGACCAGGGCCTACCGTCGCATCGGCCTTTACGAAGAGGCCCTCGAGCTGCTGGACGGGTTCGCAACGGCCGGATCCATGGCCTTCAGTTTGGCGCTGGCGCGCGCCCAGATTCAGATGCAGGTCGGCTCGTACCACGGAGCCCGTGCGACTTTGAGGCATGCGATCACGGAAGGGGCCGGCGCCTTGACGTACTATCAACTCGGCATTGTGGAACGAAACCTCGGTGACCTCGACGCCGCACGGGCCGCCCTCGAGACCGCGAACCGGCTTCGCCCCCGCCTCATCGAGGCCATCCTCGAACTGGGTAGCTTGCTCATCACCCGCCAAGAGTTTGCGACCGCCACGGAAACGCTTCGGCGCGCCGTGGAGGTGGCGCCGGAGAACGCTGGAGCTCACAACCTTCTCGGATTGGCTAGGCTGAGAGCGGGAGACGCGAGCGGTGCGGTGCCCTATTTCGAGCGCGCCCTGGCGCTCGAGCCGACCCTGGCCAACGCCATCTACAACCTGGCCTTGGCGTTGAGGGACCTTGGCCGCATGGAACGAAGTAGGGCGACGATGGACAGATTCGCGGTTCTGAACGAACAGCAGGAAACAGATGAGATTGCCGAGAATCGCAGCACGGAGGTTGCGATCGTCAACGGCCGCGGACTCTACTACTACCGCCGTGGCGAGTCGGAACGGGCTAGAGAGATCTTCGAACGAGCTCTCGAGTTATCCCCCGAGGATGGCCTGGTCCACTTCAACCTCGGCCTCGCCCACGTGGCGCTGGACAATCATGTCCAGGCGGCTGCCGCTTTCGAGAGGGCCATCGAGATCAACCCCACCAGGCCGGATGCTTACGCCGCCTTGGCGATCGAATACCGAGCCCTCGGCCGGGAGGAAGACGCCGCTCGTATGGAGGCACGCTATCAGGAACTGCGCCGCGATGCGCCCGGACGGTGAGCTGCCAGATCACCCCAAAAAGTGTGATCTTGACCGAAGGAGTCACCGATGAAGAAATTGCCGATCCTCACCCTGTCTCTCTTGTGGCTGGCGTCGAGCGGCAGTTCTTTCGCTGTCCAGTCGAATGTGCCGACCCCGGAGTCGGTGCTCGGGTATCAGATAGGAGCCGACTTCAAGTTGGCTTCCTATGAGGATTCGCTCGCCTATTTCCGGCAGCTCGACGCCGCCAGCGACCGACTCCAACTCGTAGAGATCGGGCGGACTTCCTTCAACCGTCCATGGTACATCGCGCTCGTCTCCTCACCCGAAAACCTGGCCAACGTCGAGCGGTACCGGGAGATCTCTCAAAAGCTTGCTCATCCGCAGGGACTGACCGATGAAGAGGCACGGCAGCTGGCGCGGGAGGGCAAGGCCATCGTTCACATCGACGGCGGCCTCCACGCGAGTGAAGTCGCCCCCGCACAACACACGATGGAGCTCGCGTATGAGCTGGTGGCGGGAGTCGACGATCCTGAGATACAGGCCATTCACGAGAACGTCATTGTGCTGCTTTGGCCGTCCATCAATCCGGATGGCCAAACCCTCGTTGCGGATTGGTATGCGCCCAACGTTGGCACCCCTTACGAGACCTCGTCGATGCCGTGGCTCTACCAGAAGTACGTCGGCCATGACAACAACCGTGACGCTTACGCACTGAATATGATCGAGTCACGGGTCATCGAACGCACCTGGCGCCACTGGGAGCCGCAGATTCGCTACATCCCGCATCAGTCGCCGCCCTTTCCGACGCGGATCTTTTTGCCGCCTTACGCGGATCCGGTCGCCAATCGGGTCCATCCGCTGATGTCACGGACCATCAACACCTTGGGCATGCTCATTGCGCAGGCCTTGGAGGAGCGTGGCCAGGTTGGCGCTGCCCATATGGAGACCTTCGACGTCTGGTACCCGGGGTACGTGGATCACTTGCCCAATCTGCAGAACGCGGTCAGCTTCTTTACCGAGACGGCGCTCTTCGAGTACGCCACGCCGGGTTTCTACACTCTCAGCGACATCCCCGACGATCGGAAGGATCTGCGCCCCGAGTCCCTCTACTCGAGTCCCTGGCCGGGTGGCTGGTGGCGTCTGCGGGATGCGGTCGAGTACATACTCACCTCCTCGCATGCGACCCTGGGCTTCGCCGCGAAGTACAAAGAGCGTGTGCTTTATAACCGGTATCAGGCTGGCCGGGACACCATACGCAGGTACACGAGTGATCCACCGTACGCGTATTTCATACGCCAGCAGCAGAGGGACCCCGTCGCACCCGTCGAGCTGCTCCAGCGCTTGGCGTTCAACGGCATCCGGGTTCATCAACTCCAATCATCGGTGAGCGTCGAGGGGAACACATACCCGCCGGGGACCTGGGTGATCCCCATGAACCAGGAGTTCGCAGAGCTCGCTCGCAATGTTCTGGAGGTCCAGAGCTACCCTGACCTCCGTGTCTCCGAAGAGGCCCCTCCCCTGCAACCCTATGATGTCGCGGGTTGGACCCTCCCCTATCAGTTCGACGTTGAGGTGATCGAAGTGACGACACCGTTGTCCGACGATGTCCGCGCGGCGATGAAACCGGTAGAAGGGGAGGCCGCTGATTGGCGGACGCTCTTGCAGCAGAACGTGGATCCGGCGAGCCGCGACATCGATGCGGCTCCGTTCGACAGCGTCCCCGGTTTGGGATTCGATACCGACCCGGTGGCGGCGGGCGTCGTGCCTCCGGTCGGTGAAGTGACCGGTTCGGGAGTTGCTCTGGCATTGAGCCCCGCTCAAAACAATAGCTTTCGTGCCGTCAATCGAGCCTGGCGCGAGGGCGGAAGCGTACAATTTCACGAAGGGCGTTACCTGGTCACGGGACTCAGCGACCAGGTGGCCAGGGAGCTACATCTGCGAGCCGAGCGCACCGCTGCCTCCGGTACAGCCGTTTCGCAACCACGCGTCGGACTCTACCGGCCCTGGCGTCCGAGCATGGACGAGGGATGGACGCGTTGGCTGCTCGAGCAATATGATTTCGAGTTCACAAATTTGAGGAATGCCGACTTCCATTCCCGGCCGCTGGGCGATCGTTTCGACGTCATCCTCTTCGCCGATTACGACGCAAGGACGATCCTTCAGGGCTTCCAGCAAGGAACGGTCCCGCCTCGATATGCAGGCGGCATCGGCAACCGGGGCGTACGCGCGCTGCGCGAGTTCGTACAGGCGGGGGGAACATTGGTTTGCTTGAACCGGAGCAGTGTTTTCGCAATCCAGGAGCTGAACCTGCCGGTCAAGAATGTGGTGGCGGATCTCGACAGGCAGGACTTTTACGTGGGAGGGTCGTTATTGGAAGTCGCTGTCGATTCCGCCCATCCGGTGATGGCCGGCATGCCTGCCAAGGCCAATGTCTTCGTGGAGCAGAGCCCCGTGTTTACAACCACAGAGGGCTTCGAGGGGGCTGCCCTGGCGAAGTATCAAGAGACCGGCTCGCCGCTTCTTTCCGGCTACCTCTTAGGTGAGGAGCACATCAACGGATATGCCGCGGCGCTAGACGTCCGCCACGGCGATGGCCACGTCGTCTTGATCGGCTTCCGACCGCAATGGCGCGGTCAAGCGTTCGGCACGTTTCGGGTGCTTTTCAACGCCGCCCTATTCCACGGGGAGCATGCCGCCGATGCCAAGGGCAGTACGGACTTCTGGAGCCCACCGCCCGAGCCTGAAGAGACGGAAGAAGCGGAGGGGTTTTCTAGCACCTTGTTAGGCCACCGGGAGGGGTGAAATGTCACAGCGTCAGCAGGTCATTCTCAGCAGTTTGGCAGTGGTCGCGTTTCTCTTCGCCGCATGCGCCGGCGGTACCAATGAAGACTTCGACATTCTCATCGAGAATGGAAAGGTCGTTGATGGAACCGGAAATCCCTGGTTCTACGCAGACGTCGGAATTATCGGCAATTCCATCGTCGCGATAGGAGATCTCGCCTCCAAGACCGCCCGGAAGACCATCGACGCTGAGGGGCTGGTCGTTTCTCCGGGATTCATTGACGTGCACGCTCACAGCGAGCGTGGTTTCGGGGAAGTAGATTCCAACGCGAATCTCAACTACCTGATTCAGGGTGTGACCACCGTCGTAACAGGACAGGACGGGGGAGGCACCTTCAAGGTTGCCGAGACCAAGGCCAAGTGGGAGGCGCTCGGTATTGGAACCAACGCCGTCCACCTGGTCGGATTTGGTGCCGTCCGGGAAGAAGTCATGGGGGTGGAACCGCGTGAGCCGACGCCGGAGGAACTACAGAAGATGCGGTCGTTGGTTCGCCAGGCGATGCAGGAGGGTGCCTGGGGAATGAGCTCGGGTTTGGAGTACGTTCCCGGCCGGTTTGCTACGACCGAAGAAATCATCGAGGTGGCAAAAGTCGTTGGCGAGTTTGGTGGCGTCTATTCGAGTCACCAGCGCAACGAGTTCGATAGGGTAGTGGAAGCCACCCAGGAAACCATCAGAATCGCCGAAGAAGCGGGAGTGCGGGGCAATTCAACTCACCTCAAAGTAGCTCGAAAGAACAACTGGGGGGCGATGGAAGAGGTCGTTCAACTCATCAACGATGCTCGGGCCCGAGGGGTCGAGGTCGGAGCCGACATGTATCCGTATCACTTCGCATCGGGAGGGCCCATCATCCCGATGACAAGGAATGCCGGCTGGGCCCCTTTCCATCTGCCGAACGATATGGAGCCGTTTGCAGGGATCAGACAAAGACTGAGGGACCGGAGCTTGCCGGATTCCGAGAGACAGACGTTGCGAGACCGCTACGTCGATGAGCTGGCGAAAGCTCTGTCCGACGAGTCAAAGCGGGAGCAGATAAGAGAGTCGGTGCTCGTGGGTAGGCCCAATAGACCAAGCTCGGTGGCTCTGGCGGGCTGGGATAGTTATCTGGTCGTCGTGGCCAACAAGAACGCGGATTTGATCGGACGGATCCTCTCTGACCTTGCGGAGGAACAGAACAGAGATCCGTTTGATGTCGCTGCAGATCTCGTCATCGAGGAGCCGGACTTGTACGTGGCTTGTGGTGTCATGTCGGAGGACGACATGAAGTTGGCGATGCAGCAGGATTGGCTGATGTTCTCCAGTGACGGAGGGGCATGGCCTGTTGTCAAGGACTCCGACGCGCCCACGATCAGTCATCCCCGCTCTTTTGGTAGTCAAGCCAGAGTGCTTCAAAGGTATGTCCGAGAGCAGAAAGTCCTGACGCTCGAGAACGCCATCCGGAAAATGACCTCCCTTCCCGCGCGGTTTCTTCGAATGAACGACCGCGGGCTGCTGCTGAGCGGATACAAAGCGGATATCGTCGTCTTCGACGCCGAAACAACCCGGGAACACGCCACCCACGCGGATGCGCGCCGCTACAGCGAGGGAACTCACTACGTCCTCGTAGACGGAAAGATCACGATAGACGATGGCGAGTACAACGGTGCACTGCACGGGAAGCTTCTGACGCCCCATGCAGAAGGACCCGGGGAGTCAGCCAGATGAAGCGAGGAGTGATGAGCACTGTCCTGGTCGCCATTGTCGTAGCTGCACTCTCTGCATCTGCACCGCTCCCTGCGCACGCCTTGGGCCAAGCGTACCCGCAGACGGAGCTCACGGCGCAGGTCGATGACGACAACGAACTCGGGCTATTTTCCCCTAGTCAAGTACTGAGTCGCTAGCAGGAACGGATTGCTCACCGTCCCCGTTTCAGCGACGGATTTTCGATCAACGCCCGGTTGACGATATCGAACGCGTTCAGCAGGTAGAACGGCCAGACCCCCGGTCCGATGCCGCCGTAGATCTTCCGGGTGGCGACACGGACCCGGATGAAGGCGACCTGCATCTCGCCCATGTTGCTGGAAGACCGCAGAATTCCGCCGTACGTCCGGTAGGTCCAGGTCTCCAGCTCGGTGACGAAGTCGGTCCTGAGGTTGTCGGGGCGCCCGAGTATGATCCAAACGCGGCCGCGATCCGACCTCCAGCCGCGAGGGAATCCCGAGAAACGTTGGTTGGCGGTGGCCACCCTGGTGTAGAAACCTTCCCTGAACGGATGTTGGCGGTCGCGCAGGTCGTCGTCGCGCCGGTCCCAGAACCATCGAATGAATTCACGGCGCTCTTCGTCGGTCTCGAGCTCTTTCCATTCTTCCAGCTCTTCGCTGAGGAACAGATAACTGACCGGGCCGTTGCCCCATTTCTCGACATCGCCCTCGAAGACGGCCATCGCCTCCGCCGGATCGGTGGGCATTTGCACGCCCGACGTGGCACCTGGCGAAAATGTTGCAGCCCACGGGCCAGCGGACAGTACCGTGGCAGCAGCGGTCAGGGCGACAAGGTTGAAAGCGCGGCGTAGCGACATCGAAGGCTCCAGAGATTTCACAGAACCGACAGATCCCACGGGGAATCGAAAGCTACTCCGGCTTCAGGTACTTGTCGAACCAGGCGATCACGCGCTCATGGTAGTCCTTGTCGTATGCCGGCAAGTTGATACCGTGGTGCTGGTTGGGGTACACGATCAGAATGGTCTCGCGGCCGAGCCGCTTCATCGCCTGATACATCTGCTCGGAGTTCTGGATCGGCACGTTCCAGTCCTTCTCCCCGCCGATCCACAGCGTCGGGGTGGTGATCCGGTCGACTTTGTTGAAGGGCGACAGGCGCTCCCAAAGCTCACGGTTCTCCCAGGGGAGGCCGAGCTCGAACTCGTACCAGCGCTGGTAGTGATCGTGGCCGTAGTTGGCCACCCAAAGGGCGCCGCTGGCGCCCGACATGGCAACCTTGAAGCGATCGGTGCTGGTGATGACGTAGTTCGTCAGAATGCCGCCGTACGACCAGCCGCCGACGGCGAGCCGGTCGGGGTCCGAGTAGCCGAGCTCGATCGCCTTGTCGACGGCGGCCAGCACGTCATCACGATCGACGTTGCCCCAGTCGGCCCAGATTTCCATCTCGAAGTCGAGGCCGTAGCCGGTCGAGCCTCGCGGATTCGGCAACACCGCAATGTAGCCGTTGGCGGCGATCCACTGCCCCATGAAGTTGAAGCGCCATTCGTGCTGCGCCATCGGCCCGCCGTGAATCCACAGGACCGTGGGGTACTCGAAGTCGGGGTCGAACGACGG
>JADFNY010000280.1 GCA_022563115.1 Acidobacteriota bacterium
GTCGACAAATTCGGGCGCCGTGGCGCCGCTTTCAAGACCTGCCAGCGTCAGGACTCGGCCGATCAGGACGTTGAGCCGCTCGGCCTCGGTTTCGATACGGTCGAGTGAACCGGCTGCTTCGTCGCCGGAGCGCTGCCGGGCGAGGGCGAGCGCCACGTTGAGCCGGGCGAGCGGTGAACGCAACTCGTGGGAGACATCGCTCAGCAGTTGGCGCTGGGTCGTGAGCAGCGACTCGATACGCTCGGCCATGACATCGAAATCACGTCCCAGCTCGGTGAGTTCATCGCGGCGTTTGCCGACCGCAGGACCGACGCGAACGCTCAGATCGCCACCGGCAAGTTGGTGCGTCGCGTCGCGCAGTCGCAGGACGGGCGCCGTCAAATAGCGCGCCAAGCCGTAGCAGAGAATCCCGGCGGTCAAGAAAACGGCCAGCAAGCGCAGCGTCAGCTCACCCGGCTGATCGATCGCCGACATCCAGATCATGTACCACGGCCGGGTGGCGAGATTGCCACCGACGCGACCGCCTCCTCGCCCACCTGCGCCGGGATTGCCACCGCGACCTCCGGAGCGGTCGGCGGCACCGGCGCTGCGATCATCACCGCGGTTCCGGGAACGAAGGCCGGCTTCGGCGCGGCGATCTCCGGGTTGCCCACGACCCCCGCGAGGGCGATCGAATGCCGGTGGTGGGCGACCCCGGAACGGCCAATCCATCTCCGCAAGCATGACGTAGGCCGCGCCTTCCGGGCCGACAACCTGCACCGCAACCAAGCGGCTGTCCTCGAACTCTTCGACCGCGAGCTTGTCATCGTTGGCGGCCTGCTCGACGAGCACGGCGCCACCATCGGGCACGACCCTGCCCGACAGCTCCCGACCGTCGGCGTCGAACAAGAAAGCGGTCAGCCGGTTACGCTCCTCCATGCGATCGAGAAAGGTGGCGAGGCCATCGCGCCCACGCTCTTCATAGACGTCGATCGCGGATTGAGCGCTGAGCGTCAACCCGGAGGCGATGAACAATCGGAATCGCGCGTCCGCCGCGCTGTTCTGCAGCGTGACAGTGGAGATCACGAATGCGGCTCCGACCAGCGCCATCGCCAGCCAAAACCACATGAAGATCTTGAAATAGAGGCTCCGCATCTAGGAGTGCGTCCGAGTAATGGGCGGGGTGCCGTTACGGGCACCGTGGGGGCAGATGCGAGGCGGCGCGACGTTGCGGCCGATGCCATCGTCCGCCCTCCTCTGCGATGGCGACCGCATCACCGTCGTCGGCCCTCCTTGCCCTCGGCCGCAAGACCCACGAGCCAGACGCATCAGGGTCGTACCACGGCCTGCTATGGCGCATGGGGCTTGTCGGGCATATGCCGCGTCTCTCGTCGGTGACGATACGTCAAGCATCGCCTTCCTCCTCGTTCCTTGCCTCTGCCCCACAAGACCCATGCGCGGCACCCCGCCCATTACTCGGACACATTCCTCTAGTCTGCGGTGTCCGCGTCCGCGCTCGCCAACGCATACAAGTAACCGACCTGGCGCACCGATTTGATACGCTCCATGCCGTCGACTTCGTGACCGAGCTTCTTGCGTAGGTTGCTGACGTGGACGTCGATGCTGCGATCGTACGGCGAGTACTTGCGGCCCAGCACCTGTTCGACGAGGCTCTCGCGTCCGACCACCCGGCCGGCGTTGCGCAGCAGCACCTCGAGAACATCGAACTCCATCGCCGTCAAGCGAACCAGGATGCCGTCACGCGTGACCGCGCGCGAGCCGGTGTCGAGCTTGATATCGCCGACCACCACCTTCTCGATCGGCGCCGCCTCGCCGGCATCGGCACGCGCCCTGCTGCGGCGCAGGATGGCGTGGATGCGGGCGACGAGCTCGCGCGGGTTGAACGGCTTGGGAAGATAGTCGTCGGCGCCGATCTCCAGCCCGACGATTCGATCGACATCGTCGCCGCGGGCGGTGAGCATGAGAACGGGAACGTCCGACTGCGAGCGGATCCGCCGCAGCGCCTCGAAGCCGTTGATTCCCGGCAACATGACGTCGAGGATGATCAGGTCGTAGTCGCTCTCGAGGGCACGGTCGGCGCCGTGGTCGCCGCTGCCTTCAGAGTCGATCTCGAACCCTTCCGATTCGAGGTACTCGCCGACCAACTCGCACAATTCGGCGTCGTCGTCGATAACCAGAATCTTCTCCGCCACCAAGTCGGAATCGCGCACGAGTTTCTTGATTTGTTGGCGTTCGTTCACGGCATTCATCTCATATTCACCGTAGCACGCAAGTGTCCTGGTTCAGGAGAGCAACGCTGTTAAGAACTGTTAAGTCACCGCCTGTCAAGCTTTACAAACTTTTACCTTGTGCAAACGAACACTAAACATCGATTCCGGCACAATTCGAGTCTAGTAAGACAGCCAGCCGGTGGGCTTGCCGAGGCGTTGCCGAGGCGGGCGGGGCGGGGCCGAGAGCAAGAGCCCGGGTCGATGCTAATGGGAGCAGCAGAGACCCGTGATCGTGCCGGTGTCCGGCTCAACTCAGCGTGCTGGTGCTTCAGAAGGACGGGGCGCGTGTCTCACGAACGTGGTGCCACCGCTGATTTGAAGGGGACGGATCAGGTGGCCTCACCCGAAATCGACACGCGCCCCGTCCTTTGACTGCGGGCGAGCGGCGACCCGATGTGCCGGTCTTGACGATGGCGACTCGGCGGCCGGTCGGGCAGCGGCTGCCGGGGCCCTCAGAGGCTGTTAGAATTCTTTATTTGTAACCAATCCTTCGCGTTTTTCCCCTAACAGAGTGCTGAAAAACCTCATGAGCGAACAGGCAGTCGCCGAGTCGGCGCCGGCGCCGGCGGCCTCCGGCCAGCCCACGATCATCGAGTGCAAGGGGCTCGGCAAGACCTACGTCAGCGGCAAGCTCGAAGTGCGAGCGCTGAGCGACGTCGACCTTCACGTGCTGCGCAACGAGTTCCTCGCCATCATGGGACCGTCGGGCTCGGGGAAGTCGACCCTCATGAACCTCCTCGGGTGCCTCGACACCCCTACGTTCGGCACCTACCGACTCAACCAGACCGAGGTCGGCAACCTCGACGACGACGAGCTCGCCGCGGTCCGCAACCAGGAGATCGGTTTCGTCTTCCAGACGTTCAACCTCCTGGCCCGGGCGACGGCGCTGCACAACGTCGAGCTGCCGCTGATCTACGCTGGCATGTCATCGCGCAAGCGTCACGAGAGGGCGATGAATTCGCTCGAGCGCGTCAACCTCGAACACCGCTGGGATCACCGCCCCAGCGAGCTATCGGGCGGCGAGCGCCAGCGGGTGGCGATAGCCCGTGCGCTGGTCAACAAGCCGGCCATCGTGCTCGCCGACGAACCCACCGGGAACCTCGACTCGCGCACCTCGTACGAGATCATGGAGCTATTCGTCGAGCTCCATGAAGCGGGTCAGACGATCATAATCGTCACCCACGAGGACACCATCGCCCGCTACGCGCACCGGGTGGTGCGGGTACTCGACGGCAGGATCGTCGAGGACAAACGCCAGACCCCGGTGATTCCCCCGCCGCCGCCCTCCAGGGACGAAGAGCGCGAGACACACGGCACCGCCGACGTGTCGGAGTCCGACAAGCAGTGACAGCGGCGCCCCCACGGCGCTGCGCTTGGGCGGGCGACGACTCGGTGACGGTCGCGTACCACGATCGGGAGTGGGGTGTGCCGGTGCACGGCGATGTCGCCCTGTTCGAGCTCCTGACGCTGGAGGGCGCCCAGGCGGGATTGAGCTGGTCGACGATCCTCAAGAAGCGCGACAACTACCGGCGCGCCTTCGCCGGCTTCGATCCCGAGAAGGTGGGGCGTTTCAACTCCCGTTCGGTGGCACGCTTGCTCCATGACTCCGGAATCGTCCGCAACCGCCTCAAGGTTGAATCGACGATCTCCAACGCCCGCGCGTTCCTGAGCGTGCAGAAGGAGTTCGGCAGCTTCGACACCTACATCTGGGGGTTCGTCGACGGCGCACCGTGGGTCAACGAGTTCCGAACGCTCGCCGACATCCCCGCCAGCACCGAGGTCTCCAACCGCATGTCGAAAGACCTCAACAAGCGCGGCTTCCGTTTCGTCGGCTCGACGATCTGTTACGCCCTCATGCAGGCGGCGGGACTGGTCAACGACCACGAGGTCGACTGCTTTCGCTACGCCGAGATCAGCGGACGACGGTCACGACGCCGCTGATCAACGGCCGGCGCCGGCAACATCGCCGCCCGGTGGCGCTGGGGCCCGGTTCCGACCGACCTCGATCGAGAGCTCGGCGGCGAACAGCATCGTGCGGTCGGCGTCGACGGTCGCCCACTTGATGAGCAGCTCGGGGCTTTTCTCGACCCGACCGTGGAACGACTCCTCACCGTTGGTGTGCACGACGATCGGGGCGTCGAAGTCGAACTCGGCGGCAGACAGCAGCAATGTGTAACGACGCACACCGCGGGCGGTAACCGTGACCTCGTTGCCGTCGCGCAGGACTTCGAGCTGTCCGGACGGCCCGCGCCGGGGAAAGGCCGCGTACGCCCGACCGCCGACGATGACCTGGTTGAATTCGTCGATGTTACCCGCCTCGGCATCGAGCTCGTCGATCACGATCCAGTGGGCACGTTGGTATCGATCGGTGCGGTCGGTTCGCCACCAGACGTGGTCGGGATAGGGGTCGCGCGGGGCGGCGGCAAGAAAGGCCTCGATCGCTTCGGCTTCGTCCGGCCACCAGCTCGTGCTGTGCCCGGACTCGGGCTTGGGCACGAAGGTCAGATCGACACCTGCCTCGTCGAACAGCGCCATGAACGGCGCCACCGCGTCTACCGGATAGAGCTGGTCGCGCCCACCGTTGACGACATAGAAAGGCCTGTTGCGCAGGTTGACCGGAAACAGGTCGCCGTGGGCTCCAACGCGCGGGCTCGAGCCTCTCCTGCCCGCGAACGAGCCGTTCGAGCGCCCGGCGATTGAACAGCTCCGCAAGCAGTCCATCTCTTGCCAGAATGACGTCTTCGCAAAGCCCGCGCAGCTCGCCTCGAAGCCACCGTACCAGTGGAACCTCAAAGCCCCGTTTGGGCGATCGCTGCACCGGCGCCGGTAGATAGCGTCTGCTAAGCTCACGCAGCAACCGTTTGGTTTGAAATCCAGGTAGCTTCATAGGCTCCGGGTAGCGCGAGACCACGTCGATCAGCTCATCGTCCAAAAACGGTGATCTCGCCTCCAAACCGTGGGCCATCGTGGCGATGTCCACTTTGATCAGCAAGTCGTGGGGCAAAATCGTCGCGAAATCCGCGCCCAACATGCGATCGACGGCCCCGCAGCCCCGGAGCTTGGCAAGGTCCGCCTGAGCGAGGCGGTCACTAAGCTCTACGTGTTCGCGCCAACTCGCAGACGGCGGGT
>JADFNY010000281.1 GCA_022563115.1 Acidobacteriota bacterium
TGCGATAATGGGCCGGTTTTCCGTTGATTTCGGGCGGCAACTCGGGGTGCAAGATGTCGCAGTCGCGCGTCTGGCGCGACGTCACCCCGAGCAGACCAAGGGCCGTGCCGCCAATCACGGTGGCTTCGAACCGGAGGCCCTTGTCGGCGAGGAAGAGGTCGAATTGCCTGATGGTTTCTCTTGGATACATGGGTATCAGTATAACCGATACTTTTCGAAGACAGATCTCTCTGCGAAACTAATGAGACGGCCATGAGGATCGCGGTTCAAGAATCCCGCTGGCACTGTCAACTTAACGAAGCTGTCACGAGATCGGGCCGGTCCGGGCTGCGATTTCGCTGATCCTCAGGCGATGGCTACCGCACACCAAGCTGCAAAGGCGCGGCCTCGAAGCGTCCGATAGTTCGCTGCTCGCAATCGGTGGCGACCTAGGTTGAAGAGATTGTGGACGATCCCGTGAACCGACAGAAACCGCTGCGCTTGGCCAGCGGATTTGAACTTGCGCATCTGGTGTTCCCTTTGTCGGGTCGGCTGATACGAGACTTCAGCCCGGTTGTTGGCGTAGCGCCGGGCGTCGTGCACGACCGTCGGCATCACACTCCGGTGCGCGGCCCCGTAGCTTCTGAGCTTGTCGGTGATCAACCATCGAGGCTCGCGCCCCTGCCCCTTCAGCAGCTTGCGAAAGAACCGCTTGGCCGCGCGCGTATCGCGATGCCGCTGAACGAGGATGTCGATTACATCTCCGTCCTGGTCTACAGCACGCCAGAGATAGTGCCGTCTACCCTGGATGTTCGCGAAGAGCTCGTCGAGGTGCCGCGTATCGCCCAAACGACCCCGTCGACGCCGCAGCTTCCGAGCGTAGTCAGGACCGAATTTCCGACACCACTGCCGAACCGTCTCGTGGGTGACAACGATCCCGCGTTCGGCCAGAGGATCTTCGACATCACGGAAGCTCAGGCAGAACCGATGATAGAGCCAGACGGCGTGGCTGCTGATCTCAGGCGGAAATCGATGTCGATGGTAGCGTTGCCGGTCGTTGCTCATCGCCGAACTGTGCCAGGCGCCTCGTTAACTTGACAATGCCCCGCGGCTGCCGTCGCGGCAACGAGAACGTGTATCCTGGTTGCCATGCCTATGCTGAGGGAAATCATTCCGACCCGTCGACTCCGCCTTCTCCCGGCGATCTGTCTTCTCGTCGGTTTCGTCGCCGCCTGCGCGGAACCGCTGCCCGAGGGCGACGTCACGGCTGCCGATGAGCGCGCCATCGAGTTTCAGGCCACGGTCAGCGTCGCGGCGTTCGACGGCGACTTCGACATGGCCGGCTACCACTTCCTGGTGTGGGCCGAGGGGCGCGCTTCCGATCGCGCGCTGCTGCGGGCCCACGTCAGCGACGTCGAGGTGCTCGATGCGCTCGAGGGGCTCGGCGCCACCCCCGGCGACGCCGTGGGACTCGACGCCTGGGACAATCGTTACGATCGTGAATCACCGGCCGCCGACACCGTCATCGAGGGCCCGCGGGTACAGATCACGGTGAGCGTCCCGGGCCGCGACCGGCCGCTGACGCTCGACGACATCCTGATCGATCCCGGCGGCCGTGGCTTCGACATGCGCTTCGGTGGCCACCGTGACAATATCCCCGAATGGCTTTCGGGCTGCGTCGTGTGCCTGTACTCGTGCCCGGGAAGCAAGATCGGCAACGCCGCCTACACGGTGCGCGACCACGTCGAGGAGACGACCCATTTCGGCGTGCGCCCCGGAGTACTGCCCGAAAACGGCACCGAGGTCACGGTTCGAATCGAGCTTCTCGACGGCCGTAGCTGATCGGAGCCGCGCCGCGCCGGCGACTCCCAACGGTCAGCTCCAGGCGAGAAATTCAAACATTGCCCGGAGAGCCTCCGAGTCGGCGATCAAACGATCGATCATCGCTTCGGTCCCGGCTATCCCTCGTCGGTTGGGCGCAGCAACAGGCAGGCGAAGCCCGGCAGGAAGGCGACGAACCAGAAGGCGAAGTTCACCGCATAGCTCGGATTGCGGGTCGATCCGCCGAGCCAGATGGTGGAGACGGCCCAGAAAAACACCGCCCCGGAAAGCACCGCGGCGGCGGCGCCGCGGCCGAGGGTGAGCCCGAGGCCCTCGGGGGAGTCCCGGATCCACCGGTTCAGAACGGCGGTCAAGACCCAAAGCCCCATCCAGGCGACGAGCATCGCCCACCAACCGATGAAAGGAGACAGCGCGTAGAACGCAGCGGCTCCGCCCAAGCCGGCGAGCAGCTCTCCGCCGGCGGCAAGCGCCGGCAGCGGGCGGGAGTCGGCGGCGTCGCGGTCGCGCGCCGCCAAGACGCCGAGCACGAGTCCCAGGACCATGAACAACAGGGCGCCGTGGATGAGACCGAAGACGGCACGATGCGCCGGGATCCACCGGGCCCAGATGAGGTCGGCGAGGGTGCTGGCCGCGGCCAGCAGCAGCGCCGCGATCAGCGTGTTGACGCAACCGGTAATGTTGTACATGGTTGCGAAAGTATCTCTGCTCCGGGGCGGGAACGCCACGACGCGAGCACGGGGAGTCTCGTCCCATACGGATGTCCCCCGTAACGTTTGCCGGCGTCTCCTTAAGAGGCCATCAGAGCGGCCCGATGATTCGGGTCCCGATCGAGGAGAGGCGGACGATGATCACGAAACCGCGGTTGTCATTCTCGGCGCTGGTCGTGCTGTCGTGGGCTCTGCTGGCTATGGCGGTGCTTTCCGGGTGCATCACCCAGTCGATCTACCCGATCTACGACTCCAAGATCCTCACCTTTGACGAGCGCCTCGTCGGCGCCTGGGTGAGCGACGCCGAAGAGATTTCGTGGGTCTTCGAGAAAGACGGCTCGCGCGGCTACACGCTCGTTTTCTACAGCGAGGATGAGGCGCAGCCGCTCGAGCTCGAGGCGCGCATGGTTCGCATCGGCGAAACGCTGTTCCTCGACCTGTACCTCGACGAGGTCCCCAACGACATCAACAACTTGATCGGCGTGTTCACGCTGCCACTGCACACGATTCTCAGGGTCGACAAGATAGACGACGAATTGAAGATGTCGGAGTTGAGAGCGTCCTGGCTAAAGGATCAGCTGGAGGACGACCCCGACGCCATCGAGCACGTTTTCGTCGACGGCCGCGCGGTTCTCACCGCCGAGACTGGCGCCCTGCAGCGTTTTTTCGCTGCGGTCGCCAACGAAAACGATGCCTGGGAAGGAGCGATCGATATGCGGCGCGCCGAGCCGGCGAGCCCCGCGGACCGATAGCCGAGGCGCGGGAGGGCGCGCACCGGACAGCGCTCCTGTGGCAACCAGCTCAGTTCTCGAACGCCGCGAACAAATGGCGGATCTCGTCGTCGACGTCGGCGGGGTCGTTGAGGGTGCGCGCTACTTCTTCCCGCAGGACGTCGCCGAAGCGCTGGCGTAGGCGGTGCACGGCGACCTTGACCGCGCCCTCGCTCATGTCGAGCTCGTCGGCGACGTCCTTGTAGCGAACATCCTGCGAGTCGCCGGTCAGATAGCCCTTCAACAGCTCGAACCGGCGTTCGCTTTCGCCGCCCCCGGACTCGGTGCCCATGCGCTCGAGAGCCTGCCGCAGCTGGGTGACCGCCCAGCCGCGATCGAACACCTGTTCGGGAGTTTGCTCGTCGGCGGGGTCGAGATGGTAGCGGCCCTCGGCGGTTTCGAAGTCGAGCGACAGCGTCGTGGTCACTCCGCCGCGTTTCTGTGCTTTTTTCCGGTCCCACTCGTTGGCGGCGAAGTTCTTCAGCGAGGTGAGCAGGAAGGAGCGAAACCGGCCACGCTGGCGGTCTGCCGCCTTCAAGTACTTCTTGTCGAGCAACTGGGTGAAGAACCCCTGAACCACGTCTTCGGCCTCTTCTCGGGGGTAGCCGCGCCGGCGCAGATAGGCGTACAGCGGATACCAATACGACTGGCAGAGGTCTTCGAGCGCGGCGCGTGAGTCCGGATGTTGCGAGTCACCCGCAGCGACGACCAGCGTCCATTGTGTGGTGTCGAAGCTCAGTGGATTCCCACCTGTCCCTTGATCGATTCGAGCAGCGCCAGCGAGTCGTAGCCGACGCCATCCTTGAACACGATCGTGACGTTTTTGATCACCGCCGGATCGGCGGCGAGGTCGCCTTCGAGGAGGACCAGCTCGGCCAGCTTGCCAACCTCGATGCTGCCGGTCTGGTCGTAGATATCGAGGAGCTTGGCGCCGTTGGCGCTCATGATCTGGACGACTTGCTGCGGGGTGAAATCCGCTTCGCGCAGCAGCTCGAAGTTGCGTTGATCGCCGAAGCCCGGCAGCGCCGCGCCGTATCCCGTCGGGTCGACGCCGGCGGCAAGCATGCCGCCGGCGCGCACGAAGGCGGCCTCGTACTCGAGCGTCTTCTGGAACAGCTCGGGCGGGAAGCCGATGTTGGCGCCCTCCGGGGCGTTGACGTAGCGGTCGTTCTCGGCCTTGACCGCCGCGGCGATCTCGGGGGCGAGCATCTCGAGGACACGGTCTTCCACCGGCGGGCGGCCGACGACGAAGTTCTCGTACACTGCCAGCGTCGAGGTCATACCAACGCCGGCGGCGATCATCTCGCGGAAGGTCGCCTGGACCTCTTCGGAGCTCACGTCGAGGTCGAGGTAATTGCGGTTAAAGCCGGCGGGGCACTGGTCCGGCTGTTTGTCCGATAGGTAGTCGGTGTTGGTGAGCAGGCCGTGCTCGAGTTGGTCGATGCCGAGCGCAACCGCCTCGCGAAAGGTCACCGAGCAGAGGTGGGCCGTGACCTTGATGCCGTTCTCGTGGGCCTCGTCGATCGCCGCGCCGAGCTCCTCGCGGCTGATCCGGGTGTAGGCCTTGAACCAGCTGACGCCTTCTTCGGCCCAGTAGCGGACGATGCGGCGGGCGTCCTCGGGGCCGTTGAGCTGCGCCATCGACATCGAGCCGCGCTGCCCGGTGAGGTAGGGGCCGGTGACGAACATGCGCGGCCCGATGCGGCGGCCGGCATCGATGGCGGCCTTGAGGTTGAGCTCCTCGTAGGGGGCGCGGGCGCCGGTGGTGCGGATCGTCGTCACGCCCGAAGCGAGATAAATGATCGGGCCGGTCGTGCTGAGCTGCGCGACGCGGCCGCCGGCGGCGGTGTAGTAGCTGTGGTTGTGGAGGCCGATCAGGCCGGGAATGAGCGTGTGGCCGGTACCGTCGATGACTTCGGCCTCGACGGAGGCGCGCACGCTACCGGCGGCGCCGATCTCGGCAATCCGACCGTCGCGGATCAACACCGTCTGGTTGTCGCGCGGCGGCGCGCCGGTGACGTCAATGATCTTGACGTTGGTGATGAGGATCTCGTCGGCGTCGACGGCGATGAAGC
>JADFNY010000282.1 GCA_022563115.1 Acidobacteriota bacterium
CGGAGAACCCGACGCCGCCGCGGTGCAGCACCGATCAGAACCCGCCTGGCGCGTCTACGCCCTCGACCTAAGCACCGGGCGGATCGTCTGGCAACGGATCATTGGCGAAGGAATGCCCAAGGTCGGGCGACATGTGAAGGCCAGCCATGCCAACTCGACGCCCGTCACCGACGGCGTCCATCTGGTCGCCTTCTTCGCTTCCGAAGGACTCTTCTGCTTCGACCTCGATGGAAACCTGCTCTGGAAGCGGGATCTCGGCACTCTCGTCGGGGGATTTTCCGAACTTCCTGACGAGCAGTGGGGCTTCGGCAGCTCGCCGATCATCTATAAGGGCCTGGTGATCGTGCAGGCCGACGTTCAGAATGAATCCTTCATTGCTGCCTACAACCTCGAAGATGGGACACGCGCTTGGTATGTGGCACGCGATGAAGACACCTCTTGGAGCACGCCGACGCTCTACGAGGGAGGTGAGCGTGCCGAGCTCATCGTCAGCGGAACGAACTACTTTCGCGGCTATGACCCGCTCACCGGTCAGGAGCTGTGGCGGCTTGCCGACGGTAGGGACACGAAGATTCCGACCCCGGTCGTCGCCAAGAATCTCTTCTTCCTGGGCGGTGGTCCCTCGTACGCCCGACCTGTCTTCTATGCCCTTCGGGCGGGGGCGAACGGCGAGATCCCATTGCCCGAAGCAGGAGAGGCTAGCGAGACTGTGGCGTGGAAGAACCGAGCTGACCCGCACGTCATCACGCCGCTGGTCTACGGCGAGCATCTGTATGTCGGCAGGGATAATGGCATTCTGACCGTCTACGACGCGAATACCGGCGAACGGCTCAACAGGTGGCGCGTCGGCGGCAGAGGTGGGGCGTTTACTGCTTCACCGGTGGCAGCGGACGGGCGGATCTACTTGGCCAGCGAGGACGGTGACGTCTTCGTCATCAAAGCCGGCACCCGCTACGAGCTTATCGCCCAGAACCCGATCGGCGAAGTGATCCTCGCCACGCCGGCGATCTCGCGCCGAATGATCATCATTCGCGGCCAACACCATGTCTTCGGGATCAAAGAGCAGTAAGCGCGTGGCTCGGGGGCCGGTGAACCGAAAGTGGAGGAAACCGTGACCGAAAACACTCTCCGTTTCTCCAGGATCATCTACGCCGAGAGCACTCCGTCCGGGATCATCCTCTCCCGGATCATCGGACGGGTAGGCAACCGTCTGCCGTTGGCGTCGCTCGCGTTGCTGCTACTGAGCTCCTGCTCGCCGGCAACGGATCCGGATCGTACCGATCTGCGCTTCGAGATCACCTTCCCGGCCGCGGTCAGCGAGGAAGCTCTGAGTGGCCGGATGTTCCTGGCCATCGCGAGCACCGATGATCCCGAGCCGCGGCTGCAGGTGGGCCGCTACGGCGTGCCGGTGTTCGGCGTCGACTTCGAGGAGCTGGGCGCCGATACGCCGGTGGTGATCGACGCCGACACGTTGGGCTGGCCGATCGTGCGCCTCGGCGACTTCCCGCCGGGCGACTACTACGTGCAGGCGGTGCTCAACAAGTACACGCGCTTCGAGCGCGCCGACGGCCACACGGTGTGGATGCACATGGATCAATGGGAGGGGCAGAACTGGCGACGCTCTCCCGGCAACGTGATCAGCGCCGTGCAGCGCATGCGGATCGATCCGGCGACGGCCGAGACGCACCGCATCGAGGTGACCGACATCATCCCGCCCATCGAGCTCCCGGAAGACACCCGGTGGGTCAAGCGTATCAAGATGCAAAGCGACACCCTCACGGAGTTCTGGGGCCAGCCGATCTACTTCGGCGCCACGATGCTGCTGCCCCGGGGGTACGACGAACATCCGGACGTCTCGTACCCGACCGTGTACCAGCAGGGGCACTTCTCTCTGCGGGCGCCGTTCGGCTTCGATGGAGCCAACGAGTTTTCCCAGGCCTGGATGTCCGACGACTTCCCGCGCTTCATCGCGGTCACCATCCAGCACCCGACGCCCTACTTCGACGATTCCTACGCCGTCAACACGGCGAACAACGGCCCCTACGGCGACGCCATCCACCAGGAGCTCATCCCCGAGATCGAGCGCCGGTTCCGCACCATCCCCGAGTCGTGGGCCAGGGTGCTGACCGGTGGCTCCACCGGCGGCTGGGAGTCGTTCGCGCTGCAGGTCTTCTATCCTGCCTTCTACGGTGGTACCTGGTCGTTCGCTCCCGACCCGCTCGACTTCCGCAACGTCGAGGGGATCAACGTCTACGAGGACACCAACGCCTTTTACAAGCAGCACGAGTGGTATCGGGTGCCGACGGCGAACACCCGCTTCGCGCCCACCGGCGAGGTGCGCCTCACCTCGCGGCAGCGCAACACCATGGAGCTGGTCAACGGCACCAAGGGCCGCTCCGGACAGCAGCTCGACATCTGGAGCGCCGTATTCGGCCCGCTCGGCGACGACGGTTACTTCAAGCCGCTGTTCGACAAGGAAAGCGGCGAGATCGATCCGGCGGTGGCCGAGTACTGGCGCGACAACTACGACCTGCGCCACATCCTCGAGACCAACTGGGAGGAGATCGGCCCGCAGCTCGTCGGCAAACTGCACGTGATCACCGGCGACATGGACAACTTCTACCTCAACGTCGGCGTCTACCACATGCAGGAGTTTCTCGAGAGCACGAAGGATCCCTACTACGACGGATCCTTCACCTTTGGAGCGCGTGGCGGGCACGGCTGGCGACCGTACTCGAGCGCCGAGCTACTGCGCATCATGGCCGATCACATCGCGGGAAACGCGCCGCCGGGTACCGATACGTCGGGGTGGCAGTAGACGCCACTGCCCCTGTAAGCTGATCCCGCTTCCGGCTTACAATCCTGCCAGTTTCCCTCGGGCAGGAAGCGGTCAAAATGGTCGGTAAGACACCGGATTCCATCGCTTCTGCCGTCGCCGCTCTTGCCCTCGCATGGGTGGTGTCGGGTTGCGTGTACGGGGACGGGAAAAGCACGTCGCTCGACCCCGACGAGTTCATCGCGACCGCCCGGCTCCCCGAGGATCTCCGCCTCGAGCTGGCCGCCAGCGAGCCCGCCGTCGTCGATCCGATCGGCGTGACCTTCGATGCCGATGGCCGGATGTATGTGGTCGAGATGGGCGATTATCCGAGCCGCCCCGAAGGGTCGCCGCCGCTGGGTCGGGTGAAGCTCCTGGTCGACGGGGATCTCGACGGCTACTACGAGACGTGGACGCTGTTTGCCGACGGCCTCCAGTACCCGACGTCGGCGCTGCCGTGGCGCGACGGCCTGCTGGTGACCCAGCCACCCGACATCCTCTTTCTGCGCGACACCGACGGCGACGGCGTGGCCGACACCCGCGAGGCGCTCCTTTCCGGGTTTCCGGTCGGCAACACCCAGCACAACATCAACGGGCTCATCTGGGGGCTCGACAACTGGGTGTACGCGGCCAACGGCGGCAACCACGGCAGCGGACATCCGGCCGGCTCACCCGATGACGCGGTGTCGATCCGTGGCATGGATTTTCGCTTCCGGCCCGACACCCGCGAGCTGGAGACCTCGTATGAGACCAGCGGTGGGCACGGCATCGCCTTCGACGCGTGGGGAAGGATGTTCGGGACGCACAACGTCGAGCACATCCAGCACATGGTGTTTCGGGCCGCGTATCTGGCGCGCAATCCCCTGCTGGCGGTGCCGACGACGCGCCACATGATCTCGGACCACGGCGGCTCGGCGCAGCTCTTTCAGATCTCCGAGGCCGAGACCCGCGTCAATCATCCGGAACAAGCCGGACGGTTCTCGGGTGGGTCGGGGATCGCGTTCTACGGCGGTGGCAGGCTGCCGGCGGCCTACGACGGCAGTTTCTTCGTCAACGACGTCGTGGTGAACGTCGTGCACCAGGACGTCGTGACCGCCGACGGACCGAGCTTCACGGCGAGCCGCCACGCCGAGGGCGCCGAGCTACTGGCCGGCCTGGACAACTGGTTCCGCCCGGTCACCGTCGCGACCGGACCCGAGGGAGCGTTGTATGTCGTCGACATGCACCGCGCGGTAATCGAGCATCCTGAATGGATCCCCGACGCCGTGGAGACGAACCTGGACATCCGGGCCGGGGACGACAAGGGGCGGATCTACCGGATCGTGCCGCGCGCCGGGCTACCGATGGTCCGCCCGGCGCTCGCCTCGGCCGATCTCCCGACGCTGGTCGAGGGTCTCGTGCATCCCAACAAATGGTGGCGTGACACCGCGCAGCGTGTCCTCGTGGAGCGCGGCGATCCGACCGCCGTGCCACTGCTGCGCGACCTGCTCCGCACGACCGGCGTCGCGCTCGGCCGGTTGCACGCGCTCTGGACGTTGCGGGGGCTGGGGGCGCTCGGTGTCGACGAGATCCAGAGCGCCCTGGCAGACTCGTCGGCCGGCGTCCGGGAGAACACGCTCGTGCTGGCGGAGGCGCATCTGCGCGGGTCGGCCGAGCTACAGAGCGCCGTGGCGGCGATGGCGGACGATCCGGATCCCCGCGTGCGGATGCAGGTGGCGCTGACGCTCGGCGGGACGAGCGGCCCGGAGACCCGTGAGGGGCTGAAGGCGATCCTGCGGCGTGACGCCGAACGCCGGTGGACCCGGTACGCGGTGCTGGCCGGCTTGCACGACGGCGCCGGTGACGTGTTGCGCTCGCTCCTGGCCCCGGAGACCGTCGGCCAGGGTTTTGGCGTCGGGCCAAGGTTCGGCGGTCTCGGCGCCTGCTCGAAAAGCCTTGACTATGGGCTGGCAACCAGTGGACTGGACCGCGATGAACTTGGGCAGCCGGCCTTCGACCCAGCCCAGTTCCAACAATTCCTCGAAGCCTTTGGTCATGCCGATGATGCCGGTGCCGCCACCGGTTGGGTAGATTATGGCGTCCGGCATCCGCCAGCCAAGCTGCAAAGCGATCTCCAGCGCCATGATCTTTTTGCCTTCGGCGCGATACGGCTCTTTCAACGTGGACAGGTCGAAGAGATGCTGCTCTTGGGCCACGGCCACCGCCTGGCGTGCGGCGTCACCGATGTGGCCATCGACCAAGTTGAGCTCAGAGCCGGTCACAAGGCACTCTTTCAGGTTCGCATCAGGAGCATCTTGGGGCATGAACACCTTGACATCAACACCGCCACGAGCGCAATATGCTGCCGCGGCCCCAGCGGCGTTTCCCGCGGATGGCATGGTGAACCCGGTTACGCCTAGCTCCATGGCCTTGGAAATCGCCGCCGATATGCCCCGGGCTTTAAAGGTCCCAGTGGGATTCAGGCCCTCATCTTTGATCAGCAAGCTTCTCAACCCTAGCTTTTTGGCCAGGTTCTTCGCCTTCAATAGGGGAGTCCCACCCTCCCCGAGGGTGACG
>JADFNY010000283.1 GCA_022563115.1 Acidobacteriota bacterium
CAAGAGGCCATCTGCGGCGTTGCCACTCCTCCACGATACATCAAGTATCGCCGTCGTCGCGGCGCCTTGCATCTGGCCTCTTGTCGTCGCAACCAGACCCATCACACTTTCACCACGGCCTGCTAGGAAGTGGCAACGCGCATCGGCGTGGACACGAACGTCGTTCTGTCGGTTCTCGTCGATCGCAACGCCGAACAACAGGCGCGGGCGGCGGAGCTCTTCGCCGCGGCGGCAGCGGGAGATCTGCGCATCGTGCTGCACCAAGTGGCGATCAACGAGTCGGTGCACGTGATGGAAAACGTCTATGAAGTGAAACCCGTCGCCGTGGCAGCGATTTTGCGTGACCTGCTGGCGTTACCGGGCGTGGTAACGATCGACGAGCTCGACTGGCCGACGGTGTTGAGCCTGTGGCCACGGCGCATCACGGACTTCGGCGATGCCTGCTTGGCTGCGGTAGCAAAGTCCGACGCCTTCGACGCCCTGGCGACGTTTGATGCCGGGTTCAGGAAACAATTACGACGGCAGGGTTTGGCGACGCACTGGTAGCTGACGCTGGTGGTCACGCCCCCGTGAACGGCGTATCCTGACTGCCTCCCGCGGGGACTTCCAGCATGAGTGTCGACATCGAGCCCATCAACGCCGCCTTGGCCGGCAGCTACGAGATCGAGCGCGAGCTCGGTGCCGGCGGAATGGCCGCGGTGTTCCTCGCCCGCGACGTCAAGCACCCTGGCTGGATGATTCCCACTTCGATGGCAGCGACCTTGGCGAGGGCGTCGAAGTCGCGATCCCGGTGCAATACCGCCAGCGAGTGGCGCTGCGCGCAGGCGGCGATCAAACAGTCGACGCTCGAACGCACGGTGAAACCGGCTCGCCGGGCGGTGCGGAAGAGGTCGGCTGCCTCGAGGTAGACCGCGAGCGGCATCGGGGACTCGACCATCGGCAGGGCCAGCATCGCTTCGCGGACCACGGCATGGGCAGCGGGATCGCGAATCCCCTGCAGGACCTCCTGCACGACCGGTGGGCAGGTGACGACTTCTTCGCGCGCCGGGCCTCCGGTGCGGATCCGGTGCTCGTGACCGGCGACTTCAACGCCGGCGAAACCAACCCGGCGTTCCAGCAGTTGCTGGAAGCGCCCGAGGTCGCGTTGTTCGACACCTTCCGGTCGCTTCATCCGGCGGCCCGGGAGGTGGGAACCTTCAACGGCTTCGAGGGGACGACGCGGGGGGAGAAGATCGACGCCGTCCTCGCTTCGGAGGCTTGGAAGATTCTTGCCGCGGAGATCGTCCGCGCCGCCCGCCAGGGTCGATATCCCTCGGATCACTTTCCGGTTACGGCGACCCTGACGTTGCGGTAGCCGATACCTCGACCAACGTCGCCCGCCCGTGGCCGTCCAATTCGGTATGGACGTCTGCTCGGGCGGACCAGACTTTCTCTCATCGAGTGTAAACGCTATTGAGGTCATTTCGACGTGTCAACTGATAGTTGACATGATGTCAACCACAGGTTTACACTCCCAGTGATTCGCACTGAGGGGATACCGGCCGACGCGGTACTCGATCCACGTGAACGGTCCCTGGTGCACGTTCGAGTTTCGTGATGGTGAGGCGCTGGCGGTGGACTTGGAGCAGTACCACTGATGCGGGCTCTTGCTGAGGAGGGCGGAGGAAGTCGATGACGGCCGAACGAAGAACGAGGGAGCCGAGTCATCCTGGAAGCCTGCTCCGCGAAGTGGTGCTGCCGTCGATAGGCGTCAGCATTGCGCAGGCGGCGCGGGAAATGGGCGTCAGCCGCCAGCAGCTCTACATGATTTTGCGCGAGGAACGTGCGATCACCGCAGAGATGGCGATGCGGTTGGGCAAGTACTGCGGCAACGGGGCCGAACTGTGGCTCAACATGCAGCGCGCCCATGATCTTTGGCGGGCGCGGCGAGCGCTTGCCGATGAGATCGCCGCCATTCCGACGCGGGCGGCGAGCTGAAGGCCGGTCCGTCGGGGAGCGGGCCCCTGCCGCCGATGGTACAGGCTGGGATCAGCCACATGGACAAGACCACGAGCGAGTTCACCGACGCGCTGCAACAAGCACGCGACGACTTCCGCGAAGAGCGGCGCGAGGAGCGTGCGTTCCAACGGCGATCTCCAACCGGCGCGCACCCGCCGCGGTCGTTGTGATTTGCCTGCTGCGGATGATGTTCGAAGTGGAGTGGAAGCGGTGAAAAATATCCCGAGTCTCGACGAAATCAACGTGATCCCGCCGGGTACCACAAACGTGCTCACTTGGCCGGTCATCGAGGTCGTGGATTTCCGGGTCGATCGCAGAGAAGACCATCTCCGAGTTTCGTACCCGTATTTTGATGAGGACCGATGGCCAACGTACCCAGCCGATTCTCTCGTCGAAGGCGTTGGGGCGACGTTCGGCATGGGGTGGCTCGTGTACTACAGCCACGACGATGGACGTTGGGTTGCGGAGGGGCTCGACTGGTGGCGCTCTCCCGAGCGGCGCAGAGACGGGATCATGCCGCTGGCGCACATGACTCGGGGAGGGCCGAGCGGCGACGACCCGGTTGCCATCTTTGCCGCCGGCCCGTCGAGGTACACGCCCGACAAAGCGGAATACAGATACCGCACCGCTCTGAAATGGTTTCGATGGAGCGACATGGAACCCATCGAGGTAGAGACACCCGAACCACCCGCCCCGGAGGCGAAAGGCCACAACTGGCCGCTGTTTGAAGACGGGCGTGCCCCTATCGTCGTGATGTCTCCCACGGCTCAGATGTCACGGGCCGTGTGGCGCGCCTGGCTCAAGCAGTACGTACCGATCGTCGTTGAGCCCGGATGGGACGGGACGCACACGCCTCTGCAGGCCAGGTGGCGAGCCGAGATCAAGACGCTGGCGAAGCGCAACGCCGCTCGCGGCCTCGTCTCTACCTTCTGGCTCGAGGGCGACAACGACGGCGACGATGCTGGCTCCACCTTTCCGAGTTGGGACAAACTCATCGCCGGCACGCAGCGCGTGTTCGACGAGCTTTCCGATGTGCCCGGCTGGAAGATCCTCGGCATCGGCTACGACGTGCAGGAGCGCGGCGTCCAGGGCGAAGTCAACCGCTGGCTTGGCTGGTGCGGGGAGAATCGCCCCGAGGGTTGGCTATTTTGCGCACGAGCCCTACCGGACAGGAACTATGGCGGCGACGTCGCGGCCTGGGAAGACCATCTGCCCACGCTCGACATGATGGATGCGGTTCTCCTGGGCGAGATCAGGCGCTCAGGGAAGCGTCCAGTCTGGAACACCGAGCGCAACCGTGCCCAAGACGGAGGCCGGGGGAAACACACGACCGAAGAGAACATGCCGACCATGATCCGTATTGCTCGCGCACGAAACGTCGGGTTGATCATGGGAATTCAGGGGCCGGCGGGCAGAGTGTCGGACTTCGGATCGACACACGCGGCCTGGCCAGCAGAATTCCGTGCCGCTCTGCTTCGCGGCGATCCCGAACCCGGACCTGAGCCCGGGCCGAAACCTGGCGAATGGGTTGCGCTTAACGATGCCGAGCTCGCTGAGTTATTCCAACGGGGGGCAGCCAAGCTGCTCAGCTGATGGGCGCGCTGGCAGTACCGATCATCGAGAAGGCGATGTAGCTGGGCGATGGCCAGCTGCTTCTCGGGGCTGATGGGCTTCGACATCCGGTCAGGTCAGCTCCAGCGGCCGCGCCATCACAGCCGCGCCTCCTGTTTCGGCGCCTCAATCGAGGTCGGGGAAGAGGAGGCAGGGCAGAGGTCGAGGCGCGTCATTGGTACCTTCCAGAAACCACCGTTGGTACCAGATTGATACCGAGAAACCCTGAAATCAGCCGCACCCACGCGACGGCACTGCCGCCAAACGGCCAGAAGAGGCGGTCTACGGGGCCTCCGAAGATCGAGCTACAACCCGCAGTTCAAGAACCAGGTCCTTTGATCCCATGGAGAGGATCTCGTATCGTCGCGGCTGCCGTTCTGTTCCCCTGAATCGCATCAACGCCGGGAGGGAATCATGGTGCGTGCCGCTTCTTTGTTCGTTTGTTTGCTGGTGGCGGCCGCTGTTCCGGTCGCTGGCCTTCCCCCAACGGCCCCAGGGTCCGTTCCTACGGCGGTGGTCCCAGCGGCCCCGAACGCCGAGCCTGCCGCCGGCACCCAGAACGCGGCGCCCGACTTCACCATGGCGCTGACCGGCGACTCGATCATCACCCGCGCACTGTCGGTCTACGAGGAGCCGGCCTTCCTCGAGATGATCGAGATGATCCGCGGCGCCGACGTGGCGTTTACCAACCTCGAGGTGCAGCTCCACGACTACGAGGTGTACCCGGCACACCAGTCGGGCGGCACCTGGATGCGGGCCGATCCGGCGATGGCCGGCGAGCTAGTCTGGGCCGGCTTCGATCTCGTGGCGCTGGCCAACAACCACACCGGCGACTACGGCGTCGACGGGATGCGGCTGACGATCAAGCACGCGCGCGCCGCCGGTCTTGTCGGTGCCGGGGCCGGCGAGAGCCTGTCGGCAGCGCGTGAGGCGAAGTTCCTCGAGACCGCAAAGGCGCGGGTGGCGCTGATCTCGATGGCGTCGACGTTTACGGCCCACTCGGTCGCCGGGCGCTCACGCGGCGACATCCCGCCGCGGCCGGGGTTGAGCCCGCTGCGCTTCACCACCACCCGCACCGTGCCGCCCGACGCGATGGCGAAGTTGCGCGAGGCGGCGATGGCCCTCGGCCAGCAGGTGCCCGACAACCCGCAGCGCCTACGGTTCTCGGGCGATACGTTCGTCGTTGGCGACTCCCTGGCCCGGAGCACGTCCCCGAACGAGGACGACGTCGCCGAGATCGCCGCCGTGGTGCGCAACGCCAAGCAACTCGCTGACTACGTGATCGTCACGATCCACGCCCACGAGAGCGGCGCCGACCGCATGGAGCCAGCCGAGTTTCTGGTTACCTTCGCGCACGCGATGGTCGATGCCGGCGCCGACGTGTTCGTCGGCCACGGCCCGCACATGCTGCGCGGCATCGAGATCTACCGGGGCAAGCCGATCTTCTACAGCCTCGGCGACTTCATCTTCCAGAACGAAACCCTGCTGCGGCTGCCCGACGAGAACTACCAGGCCTACGACCTGGGTCCCGACGAGCACGTCGCCGACTTCAACGACCGCCGCTACGCGGGCGGCACGCGCGGCTTCCCGTCGCAACCCCGGATCTGGGAGTCGGTCATCGCCATGCCGACCTTCCGCGGCGGTGAGCTCGTTGCCATCGAGCTGCATCCCATCTCGCTGCAGTTCGGCGCCCCCGCCTGGGTACGGGGCCGGCCGCTGCTCGCCTGGCTCTACCGCATCGCGCGCAACCTGGTGAGCG
>JADFNY010000009.1 GCA_022563115.1 Acidobacteriota bacterium
TGAAGGTGTCGATGTTGGGGCTCTCGGCACCCCACCACGACATGTCGTGCCCGGCCTCGGGCTGCGGCCGGAAATCGATGAAGACCCCGGCATCGACGAACAGCCGCAGGAACGGCACGACCGCGTCGACCGGGTAGAGCCGGTCCTGGCCGCCGTTGATCACGAAGAACGGCCGGTTCCGGAGGTTCGTGACATACATCTGGCCCTCGACGCCGGTCGCCGGGTTGGCCAGCACGAGCGGATGCCCGTTGAACGGCAGAAACGCCGCCCACGGCGTGGTGTCGCGAAAGGCGAAAAACCAGGCACCCGTGCCACCGTCCGAAACGCCGAACATCGCGACCCGGTTATCGTCGACGTTGTAGGTGCGTTTGAGTCGCCAGAGGATGCCCGACAGGTTCTCGACCTGGCTCGCGTGCCACCACAGTGACTCATCCCAGGAATACGGGAACACCCCGATGTGCTGCGAATCCGCGAGCCGTTGCGGATGGCGCCACCAGCCACCGTCGCTGTCACGTAGGGGGCGGTTGACGCCACCATGCAGGTAGACGCGCAGCGGGTACGAACGAACCGGATCGTAGTCGTCAGGAACGACGACCAGAAACGGATGCCGCGTCCCGTCGGCGTTGCGCCGCTCCATCATGAGGCTTCCGGTGGCGGCATCGGGATCGAATACCGGACCGGCCTCGAGGCGCCGCAGAACTTCGTCAAACGCCGGGTCGAGCGACAGAATTCGCTCCCCCGCGGCGGCTGCCTCGGCGCGGCTCGAGGCCGCCCAGTAAGCCACGAAGGCGTCGTCGAGGGAGCTCTGCGCCGACGGTCCGGTAGCACCGAGTGCGCACGCCAGCACCGCTGCCGTCGTCTTCATCCCGGCAGGATACTTCTTCTCTTGACCGGTCGGCATGGAACGCCCTTTCTCGCGGAGTAAACCGTCGACGTCGGCGCAAACGCGCTAGGGACCGCGAGCGTCCGACACGAAAAAGGGGAGTGCCGGTGCACTCCCCCTTCCCCCTTGTGACAGCGCGGTGAACCAACCGCGCGCCGAATCCTGGGAGCTAGAAGTCCCAGGCCTCGCCGATGCGGATGACTCGCGGCGGCAGGATGTCGTCGATTTCGTGTAGCTCGCCCGTGCCCCCACCATCCAATTAATCGGCGTAAAGTCCAAGCGTTCGTACCGGAGCAAGATCAAATACGTTGCCCTACACTCTCGAGGGGGGGCGTCAACGACTACGGAGAACCGCCATGCACACCTTCGTCGCGCTGCTGAACTTCACCGACCAAGGCATTCAGAATCTGAAGGACTCACCGCATCGCGCCGACATGTTCTTGGAGGTTGCCGAAAATGCCGGCGCGCACGTGAAGGACGTGTACTGGACGCTCGGCCACCACGACGGCGTTCTCATCATCGAGGCGCCCGATGACGAAACCGCGGCCGCGGTTCTGCTGTCGCTAGGATCCAACGGCAACGTACGAATCGAGACGCTCCGCGCTTTCGACTGGGCTGAATTCCAGACGGTCCTCGACCACATTTCCTGACCCAAACTAGGCGGGAACAGCATTTGGACGGCGCCCGCCGTGTATCCGTCGATCGATGGCCGAACAAATCTCCGCCAAGCCCGTGACCTACGGGCGCATCTTCAAGTTCTGGACACCACTTGCCGGGGCCTGGCTGATGATGGCCGTCGAGGCGCCGTTCCTCGGTGCCGTCATCGCACGGCTCCCCGGACCCACCGAGAACCTGGCAGCGTGGGGCATTTCGGTCGCCTTCGCGCTGCTCATCGAAGCTCCGGTGATCATGCTGCTGAGCGCCGCGACGGCGCTGGTGCGCGACAAGACCAGCTACCTGGCCCTGCGGCGTTTCACCTACATCCTCAACTTCATGTTGACCGCCGTAATGGTGCTGGTGCTGGTGCCTCCGCTGTTCCGCTTCCTCACCGGGACCTTGCTGAACCTGCCGGCCGACGTGGCCGAGCTCGTCTACGGGGCGATGATATTGCTGCTTCCGTGGCCGGCGGCAATCGGTTACCGGAGGTTCCTGCAGGGGACGCTGGTGCGGCACGACATGACGCGGCGGGTCGCTTACGGAACGGTTGTCCGAATGGTCTCCATGGCCCTGGCGGCTGGGATCGGGGTGCGCCTCCTCGGCTTCAGCGGCGCCCAGGTGGGAGCCTTCGCGCTCTCGACCGGCGTCGTGGCGGAAGCCATCGCCAGCCGTCTGATGGCAGCGGGGATCGTCGCCGAACTGCTCGCCGGCCGGCGCCGGACCGAGCAACCACAAGACCTGACGTTAGCCAGGATCGCCGCCTTCTACTTTCCGCTAGCGATGATGTCGATCCTGGCGATGGCAATACATCCCATGCTGACGTTCTTCGTCGGTCGCAGCCGCCTGGCGTTGGAATCGCTCGCCATCCTCCCCGTGGTACACGGGCTGGTGTTCACGTTCCGCGCGCTGGGGTTGTCGTATCAGGAGGTCACGATCGCCTTGATGGGCGACCGCGCCGCAAACTACAACCGGGTCCGCAACTTCGCCGCCATTCTCGGCGTTTCCTCGTCGGCGGCCCTCAGCCTGATCGTCTTCACCCCGCTGGCCCATGCCTGGTTCGAAACCGTGGCGGGGCTGCCGCCGGAGCTCGTCGAGTTGGCCCTCGCGCCGGCGCGTATCGCCGCGATCTTGCCGGCGCTCAGCGTGCTGATGTCCTTTCAGCGCGCCTTGCTGGTGAGCTCGAGGCTGACACGGCCGTTGACCGGAGCGACCGCGCTGGAGGTCGCAGCGATCGCGGTGATCCTGTCGGTCGCCATATTCAGATACGATCTCATGGGCGCGGTTGCCGCGACGCTCGCCGTGGTGCTTGGACGAATCGTCGGCAACCTTTGCCTGACACTTCCGTGCTTCGAGGCGGTGCGTAGCATGCGCGACGGGGGTTAGCCGGGTGCTAGTGGTGCTTGACTTCGCCGCGGCGGGTTCGGGCGTAGTCCCGTAGCTTGCGCTTGGCGGCATCGAACGCGGCGTGGATGGCAGCGGTCAGGTCCTGTTCCTCTTGCCGGTCGATGGTGATCTCGTTGCCAGGCACACCGAGGTGGATACGGACCTTGAACGCGCCGCCGTGCTTGTGATGACTGCTCGGGCCGTCGATCACCACGCGACAGCTCGTGATCCGATCGTAGAAACGCTCGAGCTTCGAAGTTTGCGTTTCGATGAGCGTCTCGTGACGCCGGGAAAGTGAGAAGTGGTGGCCCGTGATCTCCACTGGAAGCTGCAATTCTTGTCCTCCTGTCGCAGATCTGGTCAGCCCGTCCGGTCGCTGGGTGCTGCCGCCTTTTTCGCACCCTCTACTCGGAGGATAGTATTATCGGGGTCCGTTGTCAGACTCATTTCGACTCACCCAGGAGCCTTCCGTGAAGATGAAATCGTCATTGCTCGCGCTCTTCGTGGTCACCCTCTTGTGCACCCCCGCCGGGGCCACGGATGACTACCCGAGGAACTGGGATGTCGACGTGCTGCACTACCGGTTCCACCTGGAGCTGCGCGACGATACCGACGCGATTGCTGGCGAAACCGAGATCACGGTTCGCTTCGTGACGGCTGGAATCAGCGAGTTCTCGGTCGACCTGATCGGTCGAGATCCGGGCGCGGCAACCGGGATGGACGTCTCGGGCGTGAGCCGTGACGGTGAGTCTGTTCGCTTTTCGCACGTCGACGACCGGATCACGATCTCGATGGCCTCTCCGTCGACGGCCGAGGAGCGCCGCACCTTCACCGTCTCCTATCGCGGCGTGCCGGCCGACGGTCTGATCATCGGCGAGAACATGTTTGGCGACCGCACTTTCTTCGGTGACAATTGGCCCAACCGGGCGCGCCACTGGCTGCCGACGGTTGACCATGTTTCCGACAAGGCCACGGTCGATTGGATCGTCATCGCTCCCGATCACTACCAGGTTATCGGCAACGGACGGCTGATCGAACGCACCGACCTCGGCGACGGAAACCGGAGGACGCACTGGGGCTCGACCATCCCGATCCCTCCCAAGGTGATGGTCATCGGTGCGGCGCGTTTCGCCGTGCAGTATGTGGGCACGGTGTCCGGTGTCCCGGTGCAGTCTTGGGTCTATCCGCAGAACCGCGACGAGGGCTTCTACGACTACGCCATCGCCGCGAAGGTGCTGCGCTTCTTCGACCGCAACATCGGTCCGTTCCCTTATGAGAAACTCGCCAACGTCCAGTCAAAGACGCGCTACGGTGGCATGGAAAATGCCAGCAATATCTTCTATAGCGAGCGCTCGGTGAGCGGCAATCGCACCGGCGAGGGGCTCATCGCTCACGAGGTGGCGCACCAATGGTTCGGCGACTCGATCACCGAAAGGGACTGGCATCACATCTGGCTCAGCGAGGGGTTCGCTACCTATTTCACCCAGCTCTACAATGAGTTCGCCCACGGCCGTGATGTCATGGAGCGCGGCATGCGGGGGGCGCGGAACACAGTCATCGGTTTCTATGCCCAAAACCCGGAGCTGGCGTTGATCGCCGAGCAGCTAACCGATCCCAACGCGATGCTCAACCGCAACGCCTACCAGAAGGGTGCCTGGGTGCTGCACATGCTGCGCCGCCAAATCGGCGACCAGGCCTTCTGGGCGGGCATCCACGACTACTACCGCGAGTACCGCGATGCCAACGCGCTGACCGAAGACCTGCAACGGGTCATGGAAGAGGCTTCCGAACAGGATCTCGAGTGGTTCTTTCAACAATGGGCGTACGTGCCCGGCCACCCGGAGCTGGAGGGCACATGGAGCCATGACGCCAACGCCGGGCGCCTCACCATCACCGTGCAGCAGGCCCAATCCAGCGGAGCAGTCTTCGCGTTTCCGCTCGACATCGGAATCTCCACCGGCGGAGAAGCGACGATGCAAATCGAAACCGTACAGATGAGTAGCGCCGCAGAGACGTTCTCGTTCGCCGTCGATTCCGCGCCCAACGCGGTCACCCTGGATCCTGATACCTGGTTGCTGTTCGAAGGTGAGCTTTCCCACCGACCAGGCGACTGGTCTCGACGCTGATGCCCACCTACCGAACCCCTATCAGGGTGCCGAAGAACTCCCGGGGGTGCCGCGCAGGGGGCTTGCAGGGCAGAGGCAAGGAACAAGGAGGAAGGCGATGCGTGATGCATCGTCGCCGACGAGAGACGCAGCATATGCCCTGCAACCCCCATGCGCCCGAAGGGTTACGGGCAGCGTGGGGGCATCTGCAGCGTTGGCGCTCCTCGACGATATGTCACATATCGCCTGCGCCGCGCCGCCTTGCATCTGCCCCCACGGTGCCCGCAACGGCACCACCGGGAGTTCTTCGGCACCCTGCTAGACTCGCAACCACCGCGATCGTCGTCGCAGCGACGGTGCTGACGAGCTGCGGATCGCCGCCACCAGCTCCCACGCCCTTCCCCGAAGACACACCCCGCTTGATGCTGTTTCTGGTCGTCGACCAGCTCAGCCAGGAATACCTGGTACGGATGCGACCGCTGTTGTCGGGTGGCCTCGGGTACTTGCTCGACAACGGCGCGGTCTTTACAAACGCACACCATAACCATGCCAACACGGTCACCGGCGCCGGGCACGCGACGCTGGCGTCGGGATGCTACCCGCGACGCTCGGGGATCATCTCCAACCAGTGGTACAACCGGGCCACCGGTGCACAGGTCTATTGCGTCCAGGACGAGCAGTATCGTCGATCGCCGAGCAACCTCTTGGTCAGCACGATCGGGGATTGGCTCAAAGATATGGATCCGGGCTCAAAGGTCTTCGCGGCCGGTGGCAAGGACCGCAGCGCCGTACTGACGGGCGGCCACCAAGCCGACGCCGCTCTCTGGTACGCCGTCGGTGACTGGGTCACCAGCGGCTACTACGCGGAACCGGACTGGCTCGACTCATTCAACGACCGAAAGTGGCTCGACCAGTTCTTCGGCGGCTTGTGGGAGCCGCTGCCGGTTGCTGACAATGTGCTCGAGGAACTGGGTATCGTCGCGCTGGATGAGGGCATCTACCAGCGTTCCTTTCCGTACGCCTTCGGCTCGAAGTCGTTGCTGCCCAACAGCGGCTTCTACAGCGACTTGCTGTCGTCGCCCTTCAGCGACGCGTACCTGGCGGAGCTCGCCAAGACGATCATCGTCGAAGAGGACCTCGGCGCCGACGAGCACCCCGATTTTCTCGGCCTCGCTTTTCACGCGCTCGACTACGTGGGTCACGGTTTCGGTCCGCACAGCCGCGAAGTGCTCGACACGATTCTGCGGCTCGACCAAACCTTGGCCGATCTCTTGGAGTTCGTCGATCAGCGCGTCGGGCTCGACAATGTCGTCATCTCGCTGAGCGCCGACCACGGTGTCGTCCCGATGCCGGCCTACCGCGAATCGGTCGGCAGCTGGGGCGAGCGCACCGATATGGACGACATCGCCTGTTTCCAGGCCGTCGGGCAGGCTCTCACCGAACAGTACGGCGACGACGATTGGTTGCGCGTCGGTCTCTATCTCGACAACGAGGCGATCGAGGAGGCTGGGATCGACCGGCTCGAGGTCGAGCGCGAGGTCGCCACCTTGCTCGGGAGATGCGATTACGTCGAGCACGTGTGGACTCGGAGCGAGTTGCTGGCAACCGCACCGGTGTCAGCAGCCGAGCAACCGACCGAGGGCGAGGCGTATTTCAGGCAGCTATTTTTCAACAGCTTTCACCCGGAGCGCAGCCCCGATTTCCAATTGCAGTATGCGCCCTACTACCTCAATCGGATGGCGGCCGGCTCGTCGCACGGCACACCGTACGAGTACGACACCTGGGTGCCGTTCATCGTCGTCGCCCCGGGCGTCGGGCCACGGCAGATCAGCGACCGCGTCCACACCGCCGACCTGGCGCCGACGCTGGCCGGCATCATGGGTATCGAAGCGCCGGTCGATCTCGACGGAGTCGATCGCAGCGCTTCACTGAGAAACAGGTAGGCGGCGGCCAATTTCTAGCAGGGTGCTGGAAAACTCCCGGGGGCGCCGTTGCGGGCGCATGGGGGAGTTCTTCAGCACCCTGCTCTAGTTGTCTTCGAACGTCGACATCAGGGCGTCGAAAGCCTCGCGCGCCGCCTCGAACTTATTGGCGCTGATCAGGCCGGCGAGCTCGGCAACCTGTTCGTTGAACTCCCCCGGCCAGGTTCGTGCCGTGATCTCGCGCATCACTAGCTGGCATTGCTTGGACTTTTCAGACAGAAGATGCTGACGCAGTCCGCTCAGGTAGCTGCGCAAGACCATCGGGTCGGCTACCTGGATCTCGGCGCCGGGCGCCTCCTCGAGATCGGCCGATGACAACTCCGCGCCTTCGTCGAGTGCGGCGATCGATTCGAGAACCTCGTTGAGCGCACCGGTGAACGCGTCGAGGGCGACCTGGGTGGTCGTTTCGTCGCTGCCGATGAGGTTGGTCTCGAGGTCCTCCGCGGTGGAGCGCACACGCTGGGCTCCCAACATACCGGCGACACCCTTGACGGCGTGCAGCAACAGATGGGCAACCTCGATGTTGCCCTTGGCGATCGCCGATTCGATCTTCGCCGCCGCGCCGAGATAGTCTTGGCGGAATTTGCTCAACAGATTGCGGTACAACTCCGTGTTGCCACCGACATCCTGCAAACCGATCGCTGGATCGATGCCGGGCGGCCCCGACACAGCCGGTGACGCCGACGGCTCGGCGTCGAGATCGCTGGTCGCCGGGTCGGTTTCCGCATCGGATGCCCTCTCTTCGACGGGCTGCGTTTTCTCGAGGATGTCATCGAGTCCGAGGGCGCGCGGCAGCTCGCCCTCCTGCGTCTCAGCAGCTTGGGTCAGCTCGATCTCGGGTGTTTCCTCGGGATCACCGATATCGGCTTGCTCTGTCGGCTCGGCCTCGGCGCCGGGCTTCGGCAACTCGATTTCCACGGTGGCGTCCGGATCGTAGTCGCCGGACACGACCCGCTCCCTCTCCACATCGGGCTCGGCTTCGGTCGCAGCCCCTACCTCTTGATCCAGCTCGGCAAGTCCGAGGTCTTCCGGCGTCACGATCGGCGACTCCGGGCCCGGCGCAGCGATCGAAACGTCTTCGCTAGCGCCGTCGCGAAGCGCCCGCAGCTCGACCCTTGCCTCGGCAGCCTCACGCCGCCCCTCGTTGGCTTCGGCGCGCGCTTCCTCGAGCTTCTTGCGGACCACCAGCGCGTCGGCCGCGGTGGCTTCGGAACGACGCTGGGCTTGCTCGACCTCCCCCTTGAGATCATCCAGCTCGCGCCGCGCCTCGGCTGCCTCCTGCTTGGCGCCGTCGAACCTGCTGCGGGCGTCGTCAGCCGCCCCCTCAGCGTCCCGTATTCTCTGCTCGGCCGCGTCGGATAGCTCACGAGCAACGCGGGTTTCCTGCCCAGCGGTCTCGAGCTCGGCCTCGAGCTCCACAACGCGAGACCGCGATTTTTCGGCCTCCGCAGAGATCTCCCGAACACCCTGCTGCGCTTCCTGCGCCTTGTCCTCGGCACGTTCGGCCTTGCGCTCCGCCTCTTCGGCGCACCCGACGGCTTCCCGCGCTTCGTTGCGCGCCCCCTCGAGTGCCGCTACCGACGATGCCTGTGCCAGCGCACCCGAGAGCAACATCCCGAACCTTCGCGCCTGAGCCAGTTGGGTGTCGCTCCAGTCGCGCTCGGTGCCCACCGATTGCATGGACACGAAGCCGCAGAGCGACTCGCTGCGCATGATCGGGACCAGCAGCGACGTCTTCACGCCGTCCGCCGCGTACACGCGCAGCTCGGCGACGGCGTCCGACGGAAGGTCGGCGGCTTCGGAGATTACGACCAATTCGCCGGCTCCAAGCTGCGAGTAGGCCCAGGGGATCTCCGATATCGAAATGCCGCGGGTTTCGGCATCGAGCGGCTCGGTGCCGCCCCGCAGCCAAGACGATCGCACCGAGAACTTGCGATCGTCCTCGTCGTAGCCGTTGATGACCATGCGGTCCATCGCGAACGACTCGCCGAACGTCGCTAGCGCACCCTCGATCGAAGCATCGCTCGGATCATCGATGATGCGCTGTGCGCTCTCGACGAAGACCGCCTCGAAAGGATCAGGTCCTTCTGCCCCGCCATCGTCCTGCGCGGTATCCGCCAAAGGCAACCCGATGACGTCGACACCGACGACGTCTCCGGTATCGTCCGAACGCGGCACGTGAATCCAGTGGAACGCGCGTTCCGCACCGCCGCAGCGCAACGAACCGTCGCTCTCGACCAACGTTGCCTTCGGCCCCGACGCCTTGCGGTTCGCTTCCAAGACCGCCTCCCGCGTAGCGCCTCCGGCGATGTCGTCGAAGTTGGAAACCAGCTCACCCGGCGAGATGCCCAGCAAACGTTCGACCGCACCCTCCGCCCCCGTCAACGTCCCCCCGGCATCGAAAGACAGCACGACCCCGGTAGCCCGCAGCCCACCCAAGAGACCCTCGAGCTGGTCGCGCAGGCGGCCCCGGTCCCGCAGAATGCGTCCTTGCTCCCGCTCAACGCCCTCGAGAGCCGCCCGCACCCCGGCAAGCGCGCGGAGCTCGTCGGCTCCGAGCGATCCATCGTCTCTACTGTCGTCAGCCATCCGCTTCGTCCTCAATAGAGGATCCACGGGATTCCGTCGCGGCGCGCCCGCTTCGTGAGCACAGGAACCCCGCGGCAAGGTACCCCGCGAGGCACCCAAAAGCCAACCCGAAAATGACCCCGCGGAGCCACGAAAGTCCCCACGCCGCCCCTCAAAAACCGCGTCACATTCGACCATTGGCCTTTCACCTTTAACCTATTATTCACGGCAACGTGCGATGTCGTGCCGCGGCCCGCGGAGACGAATATAGAGCGAAATCATACCCCGCGGGGCACGGCGTCCACCCCGTCGGCTTGTCGGTCTTCCGCCTGAGGCGAATTCGGCGCCGCCGCCGTAGCTTGGCCGCGTAGTGAGGTCCGAACTTCGCGCACCGAGGCGGGGCGACCCCTCTGATGCTGCCTATCGTCCCCGTCGCGTCTTAACAGATTCTTGACAGAAACCTGTCTGTCTGCCCACGGTGATCTGATTCAATGAGCAGCCAGGAGGGGCTATGCACGACCGAGGGACGTGGGGCGGCAGCTCGCCCAGGCTGGCAGCGCTGTTTCTGGCGGTAGTGCTCCCTCCTGCGGCGACGCTCGTGTGGCTGGGCCTACAACTGGTCGAGCAAGACCGGTCGCTCTGGGCACAACGGGAGCTCGAAGGCCGACAGGCAGCGGCCGAAGCGATCGTTGACTCTCTGAATCAATCGTTGGCGGAAGCCGAGCGCCACCTGTCCGCAGCGGATCTTCCGGCTGGTGCTGTGCGGTTCGTCGTGTCGCCGCAGGGTGTCGAGGCGCATCCACCCACCCGTGTACTGTGGCTTCCCACGGCTCCCGTCATGCAGGCGGCCGAGGCGGCGCCATTCACCGAGGCGGAGAACTTCGAGTTCCAAGGGGGGGCGGCACGTGCGCTGGCGCTCTACGAAGAGCTTGGGTTCTCGACGAATCCTGCGGTCCGGGCTGGTGCGCTTGTGCGGGTGGCGCGTGTCCACCGCCGCGAACGCAGGTGGAACGATGCGTTAACGGCATATCGCCGCCTCGCCGAGATCAGCGGGATTGTTATCGACGATGTCCCGGTGGACTTGCTGGCCCGCCGCGCCATGTGCGCGGTTCTCGAGGAATCGGGCAACGGAGAAGAACTGAACCGGGAGGCGGCGGCGCTTGAAGCCGACCTGCTGGCCGGGAGATGGGCACTGGACCGGCCGGCGTGGGAGTTGGTGGTTGGCCAACTCGAGCACTGGACAGGCCGCCGGATGCCATTCTCCAAGACCCGAGAGACGTTGTCAGCCGCCGGCAGCTGGTTGTGGAACAACTGGCAACAGAGCCCGGGAGGCCGGTCTCTGGCGGTGAGCCGAGAGCTCATCGTTGTCGACGACACGCCCCTCATCCTGATCCGGCGGAGGTCGGATGCGGAAATGGTGGCGCTCGTGTTCCTGCCGTCGGTCTTTGACGCGTGGATCCAAAAGGCGGTGCACGCGACCCCGGTGGCCCGCGAACAGCTCAGCATCCTGTCGCACTCTGGTGAGGTGCTGCTGGGGCCGACGCCACCCTTCGCCACCGCCGCATTGACGCGCTCAGCGTCGGACACCGGCCTGCCCTGGACCCTGGTGCTCAGTCCGGGCGACTCGGCTCGCCAGACCCAAGCGTTTGCGGCCCGGCGGCGTTTGCTGTCCTCCGGACTCGCCGCCATCATCGTATTGCTCGCTGGGGGAAGCTATCTGCTGTGGCGCGTCGTCCAGCGGGAACTGGCGGTGGCTCGCCTCCAGACCGATTTCGTGTCAACCGTGTCGCACGAGTTTCGGACCCCGCTGACTTCATTGCGGCATGTCACTGATCTGCTCGAGGAAGACGATGAGCTGCCCAGAGACCAGCGGAGCGCGTTTTATCAGGTGCTGAGCCGCAACACCGAACGCTTGCAGCGATTGGTGGAGAACCTGCTCGACTTCGCGCGCATGCAGGGCGGACGGAAACCGTACGACTTGCAACCCGTGGACGCCAGCGCGCTGACGGCGCAGGTGGTGGAGGATTTTCAGGTCGGGGGTGGGTACCCTGCCGCTGCCATAGATCTTGACGTGCAGGATGGCAGGCTCACGGTGCGAGCCGATGTCGAATCGCTCACCCACGCAGTGTGGAACCTGCTGGACAATGCGGTGAAGTATTCCCCGGAAGGAACAGCGATCCGGGTGTCGGTCAGGCGTCATTCTGCCGGTGTGGCCATTGCTGTCCAGGACACCGGCATCGGCATTCCACGCCATGAGCGCCGGGAGATCTTCCGCAGCTTCGTGCGCGGAGACCAGGTCCCCAAGCGTGGCATCAAGGGAACCGGTCTTGGCCTGGCACTCGTATCCCACATCGTCGAGGCCCACGGCGGGACGATCGAGCTGGAGTCGGAAGAAGGAGTCGGCAGCATCTTTCGCCTCGTGCTGCCAGCTTGCGTGTGACCATGGCCCGCATTCTGATCGTCGAGGACGAGCCCGATCTCATGCTGAGCCTCGAAGAGGACCTTCGCCGACAGGGCCATGACACGACGCCGGCTGTTGATGGCGAGCAAGGGCTCCAACTGGGCAAGGAGGGCACATGGGATTTGATTCTGCTGGACGTCATGCTGCCCAAGATGGACGGGTTCGATGTCTGCAGCGCCTTGCGCCGGGCGAACGTCGTAACGCCGATCATCATGCTGACCGCGCGGGCGCAGGAGACCGAGAAGGAGCTGGGCCTCGACTCGGGCGCCGACGACTATGTGACCAAGCCGTTCAGTGTGCGCGAATTGCGCGCCCGTATTCGAGCGCAACTGCGCCGTTCCGACCGCGAACGCGAGCGAGTCTGCCGTTTTGGCGACTGTGAAGTGGACTTTAACCGTGCGGAACTGCGGCGGGGCGGCGAGCCAGTGGCCATTACACCGCAAGAACTCCGCTTGCTGGAGGTGTTTCTCCACCAGCGCGGCAGGGTGCTCAGCCGTGATCAGTTGATTGACGCGGCGTGGGGGCGTGGCGTGGCGATCACCGATCGCGCCGTCGATACCCATGTCTTCAACCTGCGCAGGAAGATCGAGCCGGTCCCGTCCGAGCCGAGATTCCTGATCGGCGTGCGCGGGCTCGGCTATCGATTCGACCTGGACGAATCAACAGAGTCTTAACGGAGTCTTGACGGATTGCTACCGGCCGTTTGACGAACGCCCTCCATGCTGTCAGTCAGTAGGTTGACCGTGAAACCAACAGGAGGTCGGGCATGAAACCAACAGCAACGCGAATCGCAGCTCTGATGCTAGGGGTATCGCTGGTCTTGACGGGGGGGGTGATGGCGCAGCAGGAGCCGGAAGTCGCTCTGCGCGCAGCCATGGAGCTCGAAACCATCAACGGTGACCTGAGGGCGGCCATTGAGCAGTACCAGAAGATCGCTCAAGGGAGCGATCGCGCACTAGCCGCCAAAGCACTGATCCGGATGGCCGGGTGCTATCAGAAACTCGGGGATGCGGAAGCCCACAGGATCTACGAGCAGGTCGTTCGGGAATACGCTGACCAAGGCGAGATGGTTGCAGAGGCGCGTGCCCGGTTGGCCGCTCTACAACAAACGGCCACCGTCACTCCTGCCTCGGCGATGGTCACCCGGCGGATCGGCCCGGTCGACCTGACAGGGAGCCCCTCCGGTGACGGCCGGTACCTCTCGACGACGGACTATCGAACCGGTGACGTGGCCGTATTCAACGTGGCCACCGGTCAGATTCGCGCCCTTACGGGCGTGCAAGCCTTCCCGAATGAAAGCGTCGTGAACTCCGTCATGTCGCCCAGCGGCGACGAGGTTGCCTACACGTGGGCCGACTATACGAAGCAGCCCTCCCATGACTTGCGTGTGATCGCCACGGCCGACGGGGCGAAGCCCCGGATCCTTTTCAGCAATGACGACGTGGAGTGGATCAGAGCCAGCGATTGGTCCCCCGACGGTCGGCAGGTGCTGGTGCTCTTGACGAAAATTGATCGGACCAATCAGATCGCCGTGATCTCGGTCGCGGATCGCTCCCTGAAGGTGCTGAAGACGTTTGACTGGCGCTATCCGGCCAACGCCCGCTTCTCACCCGACGGACAGTCGATCGTCTACGACTTCGCCCCGGACGAAGATTCTCTGGCGCGAGACATCTTCGTGCTCGCCGCCGATGGAAGCCGCGAAGTGCCCCTGGTCGAACACCCGGCCGACGACTCGGTGCTCGGCTGGACTCCGGACGGCCAACACGTCCTGTTCGCCAGCGATCGGAGGGGAAGCAGGGACGCGTGGCTGATTCGGATCGCAGATGGCAAGGTCCCGCACGCCCCTGAATTGATCAAGAGCGGCGTCGGGAACATCCAACCCTTGGGGCTCACGCGGAACGGCTCTTTCTATTACGGGATCTCGGCCAGTCGGGATGACGTCTACCTGGCCGCGCTGGACCCCGCGACGGGTGAAGTTCGCGAGCCTGCCAAGAAGATCAGCCGGCGCTTCGAAGGCAACAACACGTGGCCCGACTGGTCGCCCGACGGCCGATACCTCGCCTACGCCTCCAGGCGAGATGGCAACTCTTCTGGGGCTCCCGCGTCGTCTTGGAGCCTCTTGATCCATGCGCTGGAGACTGGGCAGGACCGGGAGCTTCCACTCAGCCTGACAAACCTTTACCTACTGCAGCCCCGCTGGTCTCCCGATGGCAGATCGCTTTTGACCCCCGGCGTCGACCGCAAAGGTCGCAAGGGGGTGTATCGAATCGACGCGCAGAGCGGCGACATCACGCGCATGTTCCTCGCGGACACAAACGTGACAGCGTGGTCTGGCGATGGCAAAGCCGTCTTTTACCAAGACATGGACGAGGAGCGCGCAACGTGGCGTATCATGAAGCGGGAGCTCGAGACTGGCCGTGACACCGAATTGCTCCCCTTGGATGGCTTTCTCCGGGACATGGCGACGTCGCCAGATGGGCGGCTTTTGGCGTTTTGCTTTACGGGTGGGCGCCTGAAGGTCATGCCGACAAGCGGTGGGAACGCGCGCACGCTCTATTTCACGGAACGCCGGTCTGGGGCCTGCAGCATCGCCTGGATGCCAGACGGCAGCCAGCTTCTTCTCTCCCACGGCATTCGCCGCAGAACAGACGACACCAGCACGACCCCCCATTCTGTCATGTGGCTCATCTCCCTGGAGGGTGGAGAACCACAGAAGGTAGGGCTGGAGATGAACCGGCTCGGCCAGCGAGGCGTGAGCATTCATCCCGACGGTCGACGCCTTGCCTTCCACGCGCTTTTACCACAAGGACCTCGGTTCGAGGTCTGGGTGATGGAGAACTTCCTGCCGGAGCTTGAAGACCACTCCGGCCGGTAGGCTCGTCCGAAGGAGGGGACGGGACAGATCGGTTGTTCCGTGGTGAGCCAAGAACCATCGACCGACGTACGGCTCATGGCGACTCTGGTAGCTCTCGCTCTCCTTGCGGTGCCGGTCGCGGCTCAGCTGGCGCCCGAACTGCAGCGACCGGAGGTTCCCCTGGGGCTCGATCTCTACATGCCCGTCCCAGACGACAATCCCCTCACCCACGAGAAGGTGGCCCTGGGGCGCCGCCTGTTCTCGGACACCATCCTGTCTCGCGACCGACGCGTTGCGTGCGTCACCTGCCATGAGCCCGAGCGCGCCTTCACCGACGGACGAGCCGTCGCGGTGGGGATCTTCGGCCGCACGGGCACACGCAACGTGCCGACGCTCGTCAACCGCGGCTACGGCGCCACGTTCTTCTGGGACGGTCGCATCTCGACCCTGGAGGCGCAGGTCCTCCAACCGATTCAAGACCGAAAAGAAATGGACCTCACTGTCCCGGACGCGATCGAGCGGCTGCAGGATCATCACGACTATCCCGCCCTCTTTCAGGCAGCCTTCGGGCGAACGATCACTCCCGACGATCTAGGCTGGGCACTAGCGAGCTACGTGCGCACCATTCTGTCGGGAAACTCGCGAATCGACCGCTACATGAACGGCGACCGTGACGCGCTATCGGCGCAAGCCCGCCGCGGACTGACGATCTTTCGCGGCCAGGGGAATTGCGCCACCTGTCATGTGGGTCCGACCTTGACCGACGAGCGCTTCCACAACACCGGCGTCGCCTGGCAGGAGGGAACACTGCTCGACCAAGGACGGTACATGGTCACCGGCGTGGAGGAAGATCGCGGCGCCTTCAAGACCCCGACGTTGCGCAACGTCGACCGCACCGCTCCCTACATGCACGACGGCAGCATCACCACGCTCGAGGAGGTCATCGATTACTACGATCGCGGCGGCAACAAGAACATCCACCTCGATCCGGAGCTGCAGCCGCTGAAACTGGCAGCCGAGGAGAAGCAAGCGCTCGTCGCGTTGCTGAGGTCGCTGAGCGGCACCATCCAAGAAGGGCTCCCGGCGTCCGTGATTGAGTCACCGCGCGCTGCGCGCCACCCATAGGCAGCGCCCCCCGGGCCAGTCTGACAGCTAACTCGACAGTGCCGTAACCAGACCCCTTCACACTCTCACCGCGGCCTCCTAGCGATCGGCGCTCCGCACGAGGCGGCCTCCCCACCGCATGTCGCGATGGTCGGCGGGCTTGTTGATGTCCTCGCGGTCCGACACCTGAAGCCGGCGAATCTCGGAGGTCCAATCGCCGCCGCGCGTCCCGGTGCCGTCGGCGTTGAGCACCTCGTACCCTCCGCGGGCGACGCGGCGTGCTCCCGGCCACCACTCGACCTCGTCGCCGGCCGCATTGCCTGCCGGCGACAGCTCACCATCGCCGTGGCGGCCCTGATAACGACGCCCGGCAGAACGACCGACGGTCACGACTATCTCGGCCACATTGCCGCTCATCTCGGTGACGCCATAATACGAACCCCCGAAGCTCAGGGGCGACGTCGCCAGCGGCACGAAGGCACCGGCTCGAAGCGGGCCCGAGATGCTGCTCACCAATCCGATGGTTCCGGCGAACGCGACGTTGGCGCCTTCGCTCTGGTTGGTGATGAGCTCCTCCGGCGTGTCTTCATCCTGCAGGGCGTACTTGCCGGCCGGCGGTACCTCCGGACCCCAGGCGAACTCTCCGGGGTCGGGATAACGGTCGCCGCGCGCCGCCTTTTCGAACTCCAGCTCGCTCATCGGACGCAACCCGCTCCAGTCGGCGAACGCCGCGACGTCCATCCACGACAGCTGGTTGGCGGCGCGGTTGTAGGGCGCCACACGAAACGTAGCGTCGGATGAAATCGCGTAGCGATGCTCCTCTCCCGCTGCCACAGACGCGGCGGGGTTACGCGTCCCCTGTTGCGAAGGCTCGATCAGGTTCAGAAAGCGGGCGTAGTCGCCCTGGGTGAGCTCGTACTTCATCACGTAGAACGCCGCGAAGCCCTTAGGGAACTCGGCCGCAAGCGTCTGGCGCGCCCCGTTGGAGAAGTCGTCCCAGAACTGCTGCGCCGTGGCGCTCGAGACGCGCCGGTTGTGGTTTCCGAGGCTGTTGCCGCCACCGCCTCCGAGGGTGATCGCGGCTTCACTGTCGATCTCGAACGGCTGTTGCGACGCCCCGCGTTCGAACTGGGCCGCGACCAGCGCCTCCACGATGGTGCCGTCACCGAGCATGAACGGCCCCTCGGGGATGTACACCATCTGCAGCCCGATCACCTCGATCTCCACGGCGGCACGCTTGTCGACACCATCGCCCGCGAGCGGCCAGGCGAGCGACAGCCGATCCCAGTCGACGGAGCTGGAACCGTCGTCAGCGCGGTGCAGGAATATGCCGCGGCCGTCCGCAGCCGGGGCAAGCGTCGCCAACACGCCGTTGTTTTCACCGATGCGATGCGCCGAGGGAGCCGTCGAGATGTCGGCGTGGCGCCACGGCTGCCCAGGTTCACGGAACTTGACGAACACCCACACCGCATCCCAGTTCAGATCGTCGCGGAACGAGTTTTCCCAGGCGATATCGAAGATGATGCTTGCCGGTTGGGCATCGGTCAGCGGCATCTCGAGCGTGACGTTGTCGATGCGCACGTCGGAGTATCCGCCGGCGCCGAACCCGCTGCAGCCCGCCGCCGCCAACAGCAACAACGGAGCGAGGAAACGGCCGGCACGCAGTAGCTCACGGCGGTTCAACTTGATCGCACGGCTGCGGCGCATCGAGATACTCCTGACGGCGGGTTGGCCGATTCTGACAAGTCGCCGCCGGCAACGCAAAAATTCACGAGGGCCGACCTGGAGGTCACGCTAGCCGAAGACTGAGCGCCTGCTAGCCGCCGATGTAGGCCCGAATCACGTTGCCGACCACGGCCCCCGTGTAGTTCCCGATCGCGTACCCGAGGAGGCCGACGGCGATTCCCGGCAACAAGAGACGCGAGTAGCCGCGTGCCCCGGCCAGCGCCATCGCCGAAGCAGGTCCACCGATGTTCGCCTGCGAGGCGACCGCCAACGTTGGCGCGTCGATGCCCGCCAGGCGACCGATTCCGAAGATGACGATTCCGTGGACCGCGACGGTTGCGGCGGCGAAATAGAAGACCGCCGGGCCGATCTCGAAGATGTTGGCGATCACCGATCGGGCACCGTTGGCGGCAAGAAAGAGGTGCAGCAGGTAGTTGCCCCACATGGCGCTGCCCGACAATTCCTTGACCGCGGGCACTTGGGCAACGAGGAGCACCAGCGTCGTCAGCAAGAGGACCTCGGGCACGGGCCAGGCCGCGGCCAGCACGCCGGCGAACCAAACCAACCCGACGGCGAGCGTGACTAGTGCCGCCGTCTCGGAGAGCGAAACGGCGTTGACGGTACTGTACAGACTCTCCTTCAGGTCGGCCGAGATTCCCGCGACGCCGACCGCCGCGCCCGCATCCTCGAGACCCGATTCGAGCGCCGAGACCGAGTCCGGCAGCTCGCCGGCCACCGCCGGAGCGAGCTCGTCGGGATCGCTTTCAACCCCACCGCCATCGTCGGGATCGCGAGACAGCAGCAGGGGAATCGAAAGACAAGCGATGAGCCACATCGCCGTGATCGCGACGTCGGCGGCGACCGCGGCGCTGAACATGTCGCTGCTGGTCTCGAAGTACTCACCAAGGGCGGCGAAGTTCACCCCGCCCCCGGTGTACGTCCCTGTGTACTGGCCCGCCAACTTGTAGGTCTCCGGGCCCACGTCGCCGCTCAGCACCAGCGCCGCCGAAACCGCCCCCAGCGCCGTGCCGACGGCGCCGATGAGAAACGCGATCAGCATTTGGGGCCCGGCGCTGAACACCGATCGCAGATCGACGGTGAGCAGGATCAGGACGATGGCGACGCTCACCCC
>JADFNY010000284.1 GCA_022563115.1 Acidobacteriota bacterium
ACCCGGGAGAACGTCCGCTTTCTCGAGATGGTCTGGGAGCATCACGGCGGCGACGTCTCCGACGGCGGTGGAGACATCCCGTCGACCACGTCGTATCAGCTTACGCCGATCCTCGTCGATGGAACGATGTACGGCTGTAGCCCGTTCAACCGGGTGTTCGCGCTCGACCCGGAGACGGGCGAGGAGATCTGGAGCTTCGATCCCGAAAGCGACCTGGCGAATACGCGGCCCGCCAACCTGTGGATCTGCCGCGGTGTTGCCCACTGGCTCGATCCCGAGCTCGGGGAAGGGCAGGAACCCGGTGAGGAGCAGGCGTGCCGGCGCCGCATCTATACGGCGACCAACGACGCCCGCTTGATCGCCCTCGATGCCGCGACCGGCGAGCCGTGTCGGGGCTTCGGCGACGACGGCCAGGTCGACCTGACGCGCGGCGTGGGCTCGTTCTGGTGGGAAGGGGAGTACCAGGTGACCTCGGCCCCGACGGTGATCCACGATCTCGTCGTGGTCGGCTCCGCGGTAAGTGACAATGCTCGGGTCGATGCGCCCAGCGGCGTTGTCCGTGCGTACGATGCACGAAGCGGCGAGGTGCGCTGGGCGTGGGATCCGGTGACGCCCGAGTATCGCGAGCGACACCCGGAGGGACCTCCGGAGGGGGCGGACTTCTTCCTCGGCACACCGAACGTTTGGGGCATGATGTCCGCCGATGCGGAGCGCGACCTTCTGTTCCTACCGACCGGGAACAGCTCACCGGACTACTACGGTGGCCACCGCGCCGGCATCGATGAGTACGGCAGCTCGGTGGTCGCGCTGCGCGCCTCCACGGGCGTGGTCGTCTGGTACTTCCAGACCGTGCACCACGACGTCTGGGACTACGACGTGGCCGCACAGCCGACACTAACGACCGTCGTCCGCGATGGTCAGGAGCTGCCCGTTGTCGTGCAGGCGACGAAGATGGGCCTGATCTTTGTCCTGCACCGCGAGACCGGCGAGCCCCTTTTCCCGGTCGAAGAAAGGCCCGTTCCGCAGGATGGGGTTCCCGGCGAGGTGCTCTCGCCGACTCAGCCCTTCCCTGTGAAGCCACCTGCGCTGGTTCCTCACGCTCTCTCGCCCGACCGTGCGTGGGGCCTGACGCCATGGCAGAGGAGCGAGTGTCGGGAATGGATCGAGTCGCTCCGCTTCGACGGGATCTACACGCCGCCGAGCCTTCAGGGGTCCCTCATGTATCCGGGAAACCCCGGGGGCTCCAACTGGGGCGGGGTCGCTGTAGATCCCGTGCGCGGTGTTGCCGTTGCGAACGTCATGGACTCGCCGTTCGTCGTGCGACTGTTTCCCGCCGATGAGTACGAGCGCGAGCGCGAGGCGAACCCCGGCGTCGAGATCTCTCCGCAACGCGGCACGCCCTACGGAATGAGCCGTGCGCCTCTCTTGTCGCCCCTGGGACTGCCCTGTATCAAGCCGCCCTGGGGAACCATCTTGGCGGTGGAGCTGGCCACTGGGGAGGTGAAGTGGGAAGCACCCCTGAGCTTCATCGGACTCCCGACCATCGGCGGTCCCCTGATTACGGCAAGCGGCATTATCTTCATTGGCGCGGCGATGGACAACTACCTCCGCGCTTTCGACATCGCGACGGGAAAGGAGCTATGGAAGGGCCGCCTGCCCGCGGGCGGTTTTGCGAACCCCATGACCTACCGCCTGCAGGAGAATGGCCGGCAATTCGTGGTAATTGCAGCCGGTGGTTACGCCAGGATGGGTACCAGCCTCGGGGATTCCATTGTCGCATTTGCCCTCCCAGAGACCAGACCCGCGGTTTTCAGGTCTGTCGGGGGAACCTTGCTTTACGTTGGCTTGGCATGGGTCAGCGCCCTCCTGCTCATACGATTCGGCAAGTACGTACTCCGCAAGTGGCTGTGGTTCGCCCTGCTGGTGGTGTTCGTCATCTTTTCCGCGGAAACTACCTGGTTGATGACCCAGTCTGTCGGGGCGATGGTGTTTTCCTTTGGCCTGGCGTTGGTCATTGCCTTTCTGCTTACGCGCTTCCGCACGTACTTTCTTGGTAGGCGGCCTATTTCGGCAGGCTGACGTGCTCGTTCCACAGCAGGCGACTGCGTAGCGAACCCGGCTTCGCCTAGCGCCCGTCGCAACCTGGTGTCTCCTGTTTTTCTTGATTTTCCGCCGCCCACCCCCGGCCTCTCGGCGCCTACGGCGCCTTCGTTGCCCGCATGACGCGTAGGTGCGAGGGTTGCGGTGGTCCCAACGGGCACCGGTCGGGATTGACGCCAATTTTCCACCTGTGCGTAGTACGCGCGGGTGGAGGGTCACCCGCCTTGCAACTGTGCACTCGGTGGAAGCTTCATTCGTAGAGCAAGTAGCGCTCGCGGATTTCCAAGAAGGCGGTCAGATCGGGCTGCCAGGCGGCGGCGATTTCGGTGGGGGAGAGGCCGGAGCGGAGTTGGTCGACGACCTCGGGGCGGCCCCAGAGTCTCGGGAAGCGCTCGATCTCCCAGGTTTCGCCGTGCAGCTCGTGGAGCGTCGCAGCCAACGTGATGGCGGTAAGGCCGGCGGCGAACGCGTCGCGGTCGGTGAGGATCAGGTCGACGCCATGGCAAAGCTCACCGGCGTGGACGCTGGCTTCGGGGGTGCGGTCGCGGGGCACGAAGCGAAGCCCCGGCAAGTCGGCGTCGTTGAGCTCTTCCGCTAGCCGCCGCGCGTCGATCCACGGGGCGCCGAACCACTCGAAGGGCGTGTCGGTGCCGCGACCTACCGACACGTTGGTGGTCTCGAGGGGCCCGACGGCGGGGTAGAGCGTCGCCTGTGCCAGATTGCGCATGTTCGGCGACGGGTTCACCCACTGCAGGCCGGTGGCGTCGTACCAATCGGCGCGCCGCCAGCCGGTTGCCTCGATGACGGTTAAATCGGCGCCGATGCCACGCTCTTCGTTGAAGTAGCGTGCCAACTCGCCCATCGTCATCCCGTGGCGCAACGGAATCGGCGCGTAGCCAACGAACGACAGCTCGCTCTCGTCGAGCACCGGGCCCTGAACGTACATACCGGCGATCGGGTTGGGTCGATCGAGCACGACGATCGGTAGACCATGGGCGGCTGCTTCCTCCATTGCATACGCCATCGTCGTGGCGTAGGTGTAGAAACGCGTGCCGATGTCCTGGATGTCGAAAACCAGGCCCTCGAGCCCGGCGAGCATCTCGCCGGTCGGCCGCCGCGTCTCACCGTACAGGCTGTGGATCGGCAGGCCACTGGCCTCGTCGCTGGTGCTCTCGACGCTGCCTTCCTCGACCCCTTGAAAGCCGTGCTCAGGGGAGAAAATGGCGACCAGTTCGACCGCCGGTTCCGCTCGAAGCACCTGAGCAGTGAGCCGTCCGCGGCTGTCCCGCCCGGTGAGGTTGCTGATCAAACCGATGCGCTTGCCGGCCAGCGGGGCGAAACCACGCTGGCGCCAAACGTCGATACCGACCCGCGCGCCGGAGGCCTGCCCGCCCCGTAGGTTGACGGAAAGTCGCGAAGGCACCGGCGCGGCGGGAGGCGCCGCCGCGATCGAGATGAAGAGCAACACCGCAAGCGCCGAGACCCCAAGGACGCGGCTGTCCCCAGCCCTCTTGGGTGCCCGCACCTGCACCATCAGGCGGACCCTCACACGTTGACCATCGTCTGCTAGACTGCCTTTCCCCGGGGCGGAGGTGTTCACGGAGGCTCAGATATCCCCTAGCACCAGGTGGGTGGGCACATGAACCAATCCAGCACGCCGAATCATAACAGGGTGCTGAAGAACTCCCGTGTTAACCCACGCGGCTGGCGCCTCGGCGGCGGTTTGGCGCTGATGCTGGGTTTGCTGGCGCTGTTGTCCGGAGAATCGCTTCCGTCGACCGTCGAGCCGGTCAACGAGGGCGCGACCCAGGCATCGCAGACGGCCGTTCTGGTGGCGCCCCTCGATCCCCGCGAACCCCTGCCGTCGGAAGCGTCCGCCTGGGTCGAGTCGACGCTCGCGTCCATGACCCTCGAGCAGCGCGCCGGCCAGGTGATGATGGTGCGCGCCTTCGGCGAATACTACGCCGCTGATGCCACCCAGCGCCGTCTTCTGACCGACATGGTGGAGTCGCTCGAGCTCGGCGGCGTGGTCTTGTTCCGTTCCGAGGCCTACGCGGCCGCCGCTCTGATCGCCGACCTGCAGCGGACGGCCGCGAGCTTTGGTCAGCCGCCCCTGTTGGTGGCCGCCGACTTCGAGTGGGGTGCTGAGTTCCGGGTCGGTGGCGCGGTGCCGTATCCGACCGCGATGGCGGTTGGTGCCACCGGCGACGTTGAGGCGGCCGAGTGGATGGGTCGCGCCAGCGGCCGCGATGCCCGCGCTCTCGGCATCCACTGGATCTTCGCCCCGGTCGCCGACGTCAACAGCAACCCCCACAACCCGGTCATCAACGTGCGCTCGTTCGGGGAGAGCCCGGACCAGGTCGGTCGTCTGGCCGCCGCCTTCGTCGTCGGAGCGCAGGCCTCCGGAGCGATGGCAACCGCCAAGCATTTTCCGGGCCACGGCGACACCAGCGTCGACTCGCATATCGACATGCCGGTCCTGCGCGTCGACAGCCAACGGCTGCAGGCCGTCGAGCTCGCCCCGTTCCGCGCCGTCATCGAAGCCGGTGTCTCGTCGATCATGACGGCGCATCTCTCGGTGCCCGCAATCACCGCCAACGAGCAGCTGCCGGCGACGTTGTCCCAGGCGGTGCTCACCGACCTGCTGCGCAAACAGCTCGATTTCAAGGGCCTGGTGGTGACCGACGCGATGGAGATGGGTGGCATCAACCGGCATTGGTGGAGCGGCCAGGCGGCGGTGCAGGCACTGGCTGCCGGCGCCGACGTGGTGTTGCTGCCGCCGTTTCCGGACGCCGTGCGCGGCGCCATCGTTCGTGGCGTCGAGAGCGGTGAGTTGCCCGCCGAGCGCCTCGAGGAGGCGGTTCGCCTCATCCTCCAGTACAAGGCCCGGCTCGGCCTCCACCTGGGTCCTGCCGCAACGTCGCTCGCCGACTTACCCGATCGATTCGCCCCGGCGTCGGACGCCTCGCGTGCCGAGAAGGTCGGGGCCGCGGCGGTCACCCTGCTGCGGGACCGGCGCGGAATCTTGCCGCTCGACGCCCGCGACCGGCACCGCGTCTTGGTGGTCGGCATTTCCGACACCGACACCGCGGTCGACGTGGCGACGCTGTCGAGCGCGCTGCGAGCAAGCCTCGGCGACGTTACTACCCGCAGCATCGACGGGCGTACC
>JADFNY010000285.1 GCA_022563115.1 Acidobacteriota bacterium
CAGTGTGGAGATAGCTTCCTGCGCTCGACACCAGGCGCCGAACCCCCCGACCAGTTCGGTGGCCAGCCCCTTGCACCAAGCCGTTTCTGCCAGCAGGTAGCCAAGCCTCACTTCAAGCCCGTCCATGGCCGGCAGCACACCCACGACCATCGTGGGAAAGCCGGCAACGTTCAAGTTGATCTCGCCGAGCTCGGGCGTGCTGCCGAGCTGGTTGCGCCAGAACCTGTCGCTGATCAACACCACCGGGTCGGCTCCCTCGACGTGCTCATCGGCGTTGAAGCCGCGGCCGACGGCCGGTTGCACGCCCATCACGCGGAAGAAGCCCTCGCTCACCGGTGTGACACCGGCGCGGATAGGCTCTTCGCCGCCAAGGACCGTTTCGATGCCTCCGCGGTAGCAGGCGATCGCCTCGAACGAGCGGTTCTCGCCCCGCCAATCGAGGAAGTTGGCCCAGGCTCCGCCGAGCCTGCCGAAGGTATCGTTGTGTTCCCACACCTGCACGATCCGCTCGGGCTCCGGATATGGGAGCGGCCGGAGCATCACGCCATCGACGATGCTGAAGATAGCGGCGTTGGCGCCGATCCCGAGCGCCAGTGTGACAATCGCCACGGCGGTGAAACCGGGCGACTTGCGCAGCGTGCGCAGCGCAAAACGCCACTCCTGAAGCTCGAGTCGTAGCGATCTCTTGTGCCACCGCATTTGGGCCGGGATCGAAACGGCCTGCCGCCAATACCACAGGTTTGCCCGCGTGCGCCCCCGCGTGTCGGCGAGGCGCGCGAACCTCTCGGTGGTATCACCGAGGATCTCGCTGCGCTCGTGGCGGGGGAGAAGCCGAGCCAGCAACGCTTCCGCAACTCTTGGCGGCCTCATCCCTCGAACTCCAGCTCGGCGTCGAGCCCGTCGACCATCGCGTCCCACTGCTCACGCGCCGCCTTCAACGCCACCAGGGCGTCGCGGCGCACGTGGTAGTAGCGCTTGGCGCGTCCGCCACGCGCCGGGGTTGGCTCTCCGATGTTCGACCGCAGCATGCCCTTGTCTTCCAGGCGGCGCAGCGACACGTACACCGCACCCGGTGAGACTTCCCTGTCGGTGCGCTCCACGAGCTCGTCGATGATCGCGGCGCCATAGGCCCCGTCGCCAAGCCGCAAGACCGCGAGCAGCAGCAGTTTTTCGAATTCACCGATCGAATCGCCCATGTGATTCTCCCGAGTCGTGGATGTCGCGACGGACGAATTAGTTTGTTTCCCCAACGTTGTCAGGTTGTAGATGGTACAGGATTTCCACAACATTGTCAGGTTGTAGATGTCGGTCGTCGTCCGGCAAGGATCAAGGCAGCGGCTTGTGAACTCGAGCGGCCTAGCGGCGCGCGGGCCAGTTGCTCGAGAGGCGGATCGAGAAGCAGTTCTCTCGCTGAGGATGCTGGACAGCTTGCAGTACGACGTGGACTGTCTGGCCGTCGATTTCGCGCCCCCAGGCAGCGGCAAAGCTCGCCGGGGGACCATCGGGCTCGCTCCGTGTCCAACCGGCTTCTTGAAGCTGTCCGGCGTAGTGCTGCACGATCTCGAGGCCGCTCAGCTCGGTGCTGAGCGTCGTGGACGACGCGCTTTCTCCTCCCGACAAGCAACGACCCGAAGCCATCGGGGGCACCGGCGGGGGTGCCTCCTCTTCTGTTTCTGTCCCCAAATGAGAAAGGGACCCCGCGAAGGGTCCCCTTCCCGGGGAAATCCAGGGATATCGCTCGATTGCTTCTCCATCAGAACTGCTTGTCCCACCAGTGATCGTCGAGGACCCTGGCGCTGGCGCTGTACTCCTGGCCGTCGACTTCGAGGACGACCCGGTAGAGACCCTCGGGGGCCGGCGAGTACACCAGGTTCCCCGGGCGATTCGGATTGTCGCCGCCACTGCCGCCACTGCCGCCGCGGCCGAAGTCCATGTCCCAGATGACCTGGTTCATGCCGGCGTCGTTGCTGCCGGTGAGCTCACGCACGAGCCGCTCGCCGTCGTAGATACGGATTGTCGGCGCCGAGGCCGCCGGTGAAGCCAGCATGTAGTTGAGGACGCTGCCGGTGGGGGCCGACTCGCCGGCGAAGTTCTGCGCCGAACGTTCGGAGCGGCTGGTGTTCTTCCAGCGAATCGCGGTCTCGACGCCGAACAGGTGCACCGCGTGGGAGAGGTTCTCCGCCGTCAGCTCCTGGATCCAGGAGATGTCGGTGATGAAAAATCCACGCCCGTGGGTGCCGACCACCAGGTCGTTTTCGCGCCGGTGGATCTTGAGGTCATGCACCGGCACGGTCGGCATGTCGCCGCGCATGTTGTACCAGCTGCCACCACCGTCGAGCGACACGTACACGCCCATCTCGGTGCCGACGAACAGCAGGTTCGGATTGCGGTGATCCTCGCGCACGACGTTGATCGGCTCATCCGGCAGGTTGGCCGAGATGTCGGTCCAGGTCTCGCCGTAGTCCGTCGTCTTGTAGATGAAGGCGCCGAAGTCGTCGCGCCGGTAGCCGGTGAAGGTCACGTAGGCGGTCGCCGGATCGTGGTGCGACGGCTCCACACGGCTCACCCAGTAGCCCGGGTTGCCGGTGATGTTGGCGTTGACCTGCGTCCAGTTGGCGCCCGTGTCTTTGGTGACCCAGACGTTGCCGTCGTCGGTGCCGGCCCACAGCAGGCCGGCAACCAGAGTCGACTCGTCGAGCGAAACGATGGTGCAATACCGGATGTTGCCGATACCCTGGATCTTGGCCGGATCGTTGGTCGTCAGGTCGGGGCTGATTTCGGTCCAGTTCTCCGCGCGGAAGGTCGAGCGCAGCACCACGTTGCCGGCGTGGTAGATGACGTCGGGGTCGTGCGGCGAGACGACAATCGGCGCGTTCCAGTTCCAGCGCAGCTGTTCTTCGTCCTGCGGCCGGTTGTAACGCAGGTTGCCGGAGCGCTCGTTGGTCAGCAGGTCAAGGCGACCGAACTCGCCGGCGAACTGCTCCTCGTTGTACAGATAGCGGCTGTCTCCGACCACGTTGTACATGCCGTCGCCGCCGCCGACGCGCTCCCAGTCCTCGAACGCGATGTTGCCCGAGCGCGACGTCGATGGACCGCGCTTGGAGCCGTTGTCCTGGATGCCACCGTAGACGTTGTACGGGTAGGCGTCGTCGATGCCGATCGAATAGAACTGCGCCAGCGACAGGTTGTCGGCGTGGTACCAAGTCTGGCCGCCATCGCGGCTGATGCCGATACCGTGGTCGTAGCCGAGCACCATGTAGTCGGAGTCGTTCGGGTCGATCCACAGGGCGTGGTCGTCGCCGCCGATCCCCTGCCAGGCACGCACCCACTCGCGGCCGCCGTCGATCGACTTGAGCGAGCAGGAGCTCAGCATGAACAAGCTATCGGCGTTGTTCGGATCGGCGATGATGCGCCCGTAGTAGTAGGGTGGGCCGCCGCCGACCCCGCGACCCGTATCTGGTGAAACGGCTTCCCAGTTCTCGCCGCCGTTGGTGCTCCTCCAGATGAAGTCGATGTTCTCCGTACCCGCCGATGGCTGACCATTGAGCAGCTCTTGGTAGCGCTCGTCGTCGGACATGTCGTCGACGTTGACGTCCTCGATGACGGCGAACACCGTCTCGGGCGCGGCTTTCGAAACCGCCAGGCCGATGCGACCGAGCATGCCCATCGGCAGCCCGCCCTCGAGCATCGTCCAATGCGCACCGGCGTCGGTGCTCTTGTAGATGCGGCTGCCGGGGCCGCCCGGGTTGAAGGTCCACGGCCTGCGGACCTTGTCGTAGGTCGCGGCGTACAGTGTATCGGGATCCCCGGGATGCATGACGACTTCGACCACACCGAGATGGCGGGTGGTCTCGTTCTCGAAACGACCGGTCGCCTCGATGACGCCGGTCAGGATCAGGTCCCAGCTTTGGCCGCCGTTCGTCGTCTTGTAGAGACCGCGCTCGGGGTTGTCGCTGTACAAGTGCCCGAGAACGGCGACGTAGACGATGTCGGGGTTCGACGGGTGCACGACGATGCGACCGATGTGGCCGGAGTCTAGTAAGCCCATATGCGTCCAGGTGCCGCCGGCGTCGGTGCTCTTGTAAATGCCGTTGCCCCAGTAGGAGCTGCGCGAGTTGTTGGCCTCGCCGGTGCCGACCCACACCGTGTCCGGCGCTGTCGGGGCCACCGTGACCGCACCGATCGAGAAGACGTCATCGACGGCGAAGATCGATTCGTAATGGATGCCGTCGGGGGTCTTCCAGAGGCCACCAGAGGCGGTTGCGGCGTAGAAGGTATTGGTATCGCGCGGGTCGGCGGCGATCGAGACAAAGCGTCCCGACTGACGGGTTGGGCCGATGTCGCGGTAATGGACGTCAGCAAAGATGGCATCGAGATCGGGGGCCTGAGCAACCGCCGTGCGCACACCGCGCGTCGTGGTAACGATGACGTTCTCGGTAACCTGCTGCGCGGCAGCGTCGGCTGAGCCGACGTTGACGCCCAGAATCGCAACCAGTCCCAGCGCAAAGGCACCCTGGGCGAGTTTAGAAACGAAACGCATTGAGCTTCCTCCATGGTGCGGGCGTTCCGGGGCGGCCAGGCGGCCGCAGAAGGGCTGGGAACGCGCCGCGGCTCGAAACCATACGGTTCCTTGAACTTTAACAGGGTGCCCTTAACAACTCTTCACCAAGCCTTACCGAGCGTTTGTAGCCTTTCCTGCTCGTCCGGCGTCCAATAAGGGTGACAGCCATGAGATCCCCGAGAGGAGTGACGGAAGATGAAAGCAACCATGATTCTGAAGGCGATGGTCGAGGACGGCGCGTTTGTCGAGCTCGGCGCAGTCGTGCTGCCCGTGCTCATCGCGGCCGCGATGATGCTCTCGTACCTGTTGGGGTGATGGATCGCTGTTGCACCGAGCAATCCCAAGGTCGGGTGGGGAACCGCGCCACCCGATCCCTGCGCCGGTCCGCGCCGTCAGCCGTCGGGGTTCTGCATCTTGAAGACGGTCGCCGCCAGCGCGGCGCCGACGAGCGGGCCGACCCAGTAGTACCGTGGCCGCCCATGTACACCATGACCATGAGCGCCACACCGATTGCCAATGGCGCCAGCGGGTTACCCGAGGTGACCGCTGGCGCCGCAACGGCCACCGCGTGTCCTATGGGGAACGGGGCACCTCGCCGGGGTTTACGATGTTGTCCCGGGTGATGACCTGCCACCCGCTGAGGCCGGCGACCATCAGGAGGATGCTGACGCCAATGTCGATTCTGCGATGGCTCATGTCATT
>JADFNY010000010.1 GCA_022563115.1 Acidobacteriota bacterium
GCAGCCGCTGCCCAGCGTGATCTTGGGCGTCGCTACGGGTCGCGTCGTCCGCTTCGGCCTCGAGGCTTTTTTGGCGGCGCGCTACGGGGACCAGATGATCTCGACAGTGCAGGCCAACGGCGCGCTTGTTGGCCTGGTCATGGCGCTGGTGATTGTTGCCGGTGGCCTTGCCTTCTATCGCTGGAAAGCACACTAGCTCGCCGGGCGCGCGGTGCAGATCGATGCCCCCCCGGCAAACATCGCCCTGCCGATGCGGCGCGGATCAACCCTCGTCGTCGGGCTCGGCCCCCCACTTCACCTTCCACGCCGCGATCAGGTTGAGCGCCTCGAGCGGTGTCAGCTCATCGACGCGTCGCTCGCGGAGCTCGGCAACCAGCGGGTGCTCCGAGGCTGGAAACAGGCTTATCTGGGCGTCCGGCGGTCCATCCTCGTGCCGCGCCCACCTCGGCCCGCACGGCGTCGGCGCATCGGTTGCCTCGAGGTTGTGGAGGATCTCCTCGGCGCGATCGACTACCTTTCCGGGCAAGCCGGCAAGACGGCCGACGTGGATTCCATACGAGCGATCGGCCGCGCCCGGCTCGACGCGGTGCAGGAAAACGACGCCTTCGCCGGTCTCCTGCGCCGCAACGTTGAGGTTGCGAAGGCTCGGCAGGACGCCCTCGAGGCTGGTCAGCTCGTGGTAGTGGGTGGCGAACAGCGTCCGCGGCGCGATGTCGGCTTGCTGCTCGAGGTATTCGACGACCGCCCATGCGAGCGCCAACCCATCGTAGGTGCTGGTGCCGCGCCCTACTTCATCGAGGATAACGAGGCTGGCGGGCGTAGCGTTGTGGAGAATGTTGGCGGTCTCTTGCATTTCGACCAGGAACGTCGACGCTCCGCGCGCCAAATTATCGCTCGCCCCGACCCTCGTGAAGATGCGGTCGACGACGCCGACGCGCGCCGACTCCGCCGGCACGAAGCTGCCCATCTGGGCCATGATCGTAATCAGCGCCACCTGGCGTAGGTAGGTCGACTTGCCACCCATGTTGGGACCGGTGAGCAGTTGGATGCGGTGCGCGCCGTCGTCCATGTAGGTGTCGTTGGGGACGAAGCGCTCGCCGGTTTGAAGCTTCTCGACCACGGGGTGGCGACCCTGGCGGATCTCCAGCACTCGCCCATCGTCGACGTCGGGCTCGACGTAGCCGTTGAGCGCCGCGACCTCGGCCAAAGCGGCCAAAGCGTCGACCGAGGCGACGGCCGCCGCGGTGAGCTGCAGGCGGGAGGCTTCGGCGCTGATGAGCTCACGAAGCTCGCCGAACAGGCGGGCCTCGAGCTCGCCGATCTTCTCCTCGGCGTGCAGAACCGTCTGTTCGAATTCCTTCAGCTCGGGCGTGATGTAGCGCTCCGCGTTGGTCAGCGTCTGCTTGCGGATGAACTCCTCGGGCACCTTGTCCTGGTTGGCCTTCGACACTTCGATGTAGTAACCGAAGACCTTGTTGAAGCCGACCTTGAGCGAACCGATGCCGGTACGCTCGCGCTCCTGAGCCTGCAGGTTGGCGATGAAGCCCTTGCCTTCTCCGCGGACGCTGCGCAACGTATCGAGCTCATCGTCGACCCCATCGCGGATCACACCGCCGTCGGCGACGGCGACCGGCGGTTCATCGGCGAGGCGTTCGCCAATCAACGCGGCGACGTCGTCGCACGGATCGAGCTCGGCAAGAAGCTCCTCGACGATCGGTGTGGCGTCGAGCTCCCTGAGCTGATCACGTACCGCCGGTAGGGCCTCGAGCGAGATGCGCAACGCGGCGAGGTCGCGTGGCGTCGCGCTTCCCATGGTGATGCGGGTCGTGAGACGTTCGAGGTCACGCACCCCGCCAAGTGAGGCACGCAGCTCGGCGCGGGGTAATGCCGCGGCGTGCAGCGCGGCGACAGTGCGCAGGCGACGGTTGATTGGCACCGCATCGCGCAGCGGTCGCAGGAGCCACTGTCGCAAGCGGCGTGCTCCCATCGCGGTGACGGTGGCGTCGAGCACATCGAGCAGCGAACCCTTGGCGGTGCGTTCCTGCCACGATTCGAACACCTCGAGCGTACGACGCGTGGTGGCGTCGAGCTGCAGGTACTCGCGATCTCGGTGGCGACGCAACGAGTGAATGTGGCGCAGCGGCGCCTTCTGGGTTTCGGTGGCGTACGCCAGCAAGGCGCCGGCGGCTCCCACCGCCTGGTCACAGCCATCGAGGTCATAGCCGACCAACGAAGCGACGCCGAAGTGCTCGCACAACCGCCCCTGAGCCCGCGACGGCTCAAAGGTCCAGGCCGGCAGCAGACTCCAGGTCGCCGCCCCTACGCCCGGGAGCACACCTTCCTTTGCGACCAGCCAATCGCCGCTCTCGGAGCCCCGGGGGACGCAGATCTCGCGCGGGGCGAGGCGCGCGACCTCCTCTCGCGCCTGCCGGTGCCGGTCGTCGCCGACGAACTGCGCAGCGATGAACTCACCGGTCGACAGCTCTAGGGCGGCAGTGCCGATCGCGGCGCTGTCCTCGAACACAGACACCAGATAGTTGTTCTGCCGGCTGGCGAGCAGGTTGTCCTCGACCAGGGTCCCCGGCGTCATCACCCGCACCACCTGCCGGTCCATCGCCCCCTTGCCCCCGGGTTCACCGACCTGCTCGGCGATCGCCACCTTGAGACCGGCGCCGAGGAGACGGGCGATGTAGCCGTCAGCAGCGTGCGCCGGCACGCCGCACATCGGCGCCTCGGACGGCTTGCCGCGGTTGCGCGCCGTCAAGGTGATCTCCAGGAGGGAGCTGGCGACCTCGGCATCCTCGAAAAACATCTCGTAGAAGTCGCCGAGTCGGAAGAAGACGATGGCGTCACCGTGGTCCGCCTTGATGCGGTGAAACTGCTGCATCATGGGGGTCTTCGATTCCGCCGCGCACATGAAAGCCAGACTAGCACGGTAGTATCAGCCTCCCATGAGCCTCCGACCGCGCCTTCTCGCCGTCGATTGCGCCACCATCCCGGCCAGTATCGCGGTGCTGGACGGCGACGTTACCGCCTGCGAGTTGGTACATGACGACGACCGCCGCTCCGACGCCTGGCTCGGCACGGCGATCGAGCGGTGCCTGGCCGAATCCGATCTCGACTTTGCTGGGCTCGACGGCCTGGCGGCCTCTGTGGGACCGGGAACGTTCACCGGCATCAGGGTCGGTATCGCCACCTGTCTCGGCCTCGCCGCACCTCTCGGTTTGCCGGTCGCCGGGGTGCGCACTCTCGATGCCCTCGCAACCATCGGTCGTTCCGAGTCTGATCTTGTAGCCGCCTGCATCGATGCCCGTCGCGGTCAGGTATACGCCGCCCTCTACGGCCCCGAAGCGGACGAGTTTTGCCTGCCGCTCGAGCCTCTATGGGGCCCGCAGGTCTGTGATCCCGCCGAGTTTGCGCGCCGTGTCGCGGCCGAGGAGCCGCGGGCGCTGGTGTGCGGCAGCGGCGCACCGTTGATCGCGGCGCACGGCGAATTCCGTCTCGCCGGCGACGTTCTCCCGCTGGCGGCAGTGCTCGGCTCCCTCGCCTCGCGTGCCTGGACAGGAGACCGCAAACAGCCCCGATGGCCGGCGCCGGAACCGGTCTACCTGCGCCCTCCCGACGCTCGACCGCCCCGCAATCCGCTGCGCGATCGACGCCGGTAGCAGGGTTCTGAAGAACTTGCGGGGCTTCCCCAACACCCTGCTAGAAGCCCAGAGCGAGTCTATTTGAGCCCCCCAGGCAACGGTGTTAGCATCGAGTCGGGTTCGAAAAACTCATCACTCTCGCAACGATTGGAGGCATTCCATATGGAGCTGGCCGACCCCCAAGTCCGAAGCATCCTGCTCGATGCAAGCGACGAATTCCGCGGCCTCGTCGAGGAGCACGCCGGGTTCGAGTCCCGCCTGGAAGAGCTCACCGGCAAGCACCTTCCCAACGAGCAGGATCGGATCGAAAAGATCCAACTCAAGAAGCACAAACTGATCCTCAAGGATCAAATGGCGGCCTTGATACGCGACTATCGCGAAAAGCTCGTCGTCGCCCACTGACCACCGGCTCAGTCTCGAATACGGCGGGCCACTGATCCATGTTCTTCCGGTCGGAGGCCCTGTCCTACGTTCTTCCCGGCGCCGTCGCGGCCGCGGTCGCGGCTTCCATGGGATACGCGGTCGCGGCACTCCTTCTGGCGCTGCTTGCAGCGGCGCTCGGGGCGTTTTTCCGCGACCCGGAGCGACAATCAGACGATCCTCCGGGCTGCGTGCTGTCGCCTGCGGACGGCAAGGTTGTGGAGGTTAACTCCGGAGAGCGCGGTGTCGAGATTGCCATCTTCCTGTCGGTGTTCAACGTCCACGTCACCCGGTCGCCGCTCGCCGGCCGGCTCGTCGAGTGGAAACGCATCACCGGTGGCTACGCCATGGCGTTCCGCGAGCAGGCCTCCGACAACGCCCGCCACCGGGTCATCATCGAATCACCGCGCGGCACTGTGGAGCTGTCCCTGATCGCCGGCGCCGTAGCCCGGCGCATCGTACCCTTCGTCGCGCCGCCGGCGGAACTCGAACGCGGCGAACGGATGGCACTGATCAAGTTCGGCTCCCGCGCCGAGCTACGGCTACCGGCCGGTTACTCCGCCGTGGTATCCGTAGGGGAGCAGGTTCGAGCCGGCCAGACGGTCATCGCCGAGACGGTGGCGCAAGAGACCCATGATTCGTAAGCCCAAAGCCACACAGCGGCTCAAGCGCGGCATTCCGCTGCTGCCGTCGCTGTTCACCGTCGGTAACCTCTTCTGCGGCTACTACAGCCTGATCGCGACGCTGAGGGGTGAGTACGCTCCGGCGGCGCTGGCGATCGGTATCGCGATGGTGGCCGACGGCCTCGACGGCCGCATTGCACGGATGACCAACAGCGAGAGCGCTTTCGGCGGGGCCCTCGACTCGGTCTCCGACGCGCTCACGTTCGGTATGGCCCCAGCGGCGCTGATGTACTCATGGGCGCTGTCCGACCTGGAGCGTATCGGCTGGATGACCTCGTTTTTCTTCCTCGCCTGCAGCGCCACGCGCCTGGCGCGTTTCACCGTCCAGACGGGGCACCACGACCGACGCTACTTCGTCGGCCTTCCGGCGCCGCCCGCCGCCGCCATGCTCGCCGCCATGACCTTCTACTCGCCGGCCAAGCTAACCGCCCCGATAGTGTCGTACGGGGTTGTGGTGATGGTGGTCATGCTGGCGATTCTCATGATCTCGAAGATCCGCTACCGCTCGTTCAAGAACATCGACCTGCGGACCCGGCGGCCGTACCCGCTGGTCGCTGTTCTGGCGATCGGGTTCGCCTTGGTCGCCAACGCGCCGCAAACGGTGCTCTTGCTGCTGGCGTCGACCTACCTCGCCTCGGGCCCGGCCGAGAAAATCTGGCAACAGCTACGCCGACACCGCCAGAAGCTCCCCGCCGCGACGACCCACGCTCGAGACGAGCTCGAGCACGGGGCGACCGATCGCGGCGACCTCGGGCACGCCACCACCGATCTGGACGACAAGATCCACTAGCAGGGTGCTGAGAAACTCCGAGGTTCCCGTGTCCGCAGAGTCACCCCAATTCGAAGGCTTGCGGCTGGCCCTGGTGGGCGCCGCCTCGCTCCTCGGCAATGAGCTCAAGAACCAGCTTGCGGCCTCCGACGTCCCCCGTGATACGGTCACGTTATTCGACCTAGAGGAGGTGGCCGGCGTCCTCACCGAGTACGGCGACGAGGCGCGGGTGTTTGCCGAAACGGTGGCAGAGAACGTCCTCGCGCACGAACTCATCTGCTTCTGCGGCGACCCCGCGACCACTGGACAGTACCTCGACGCGATCCGCGACGCCGGCAAGCTGGGGATCGATTGCACCGACGCTTGGCTCGACGAGCCCGACGCCTTCACCTGGATACCGGGCGTCAGCGCGCCGCCGCGGGTCAACGACGATCGCATGATCGTCATTCCCCCGGCCGCCTGCTTGATGCTCGGGGCGACCCTCGCGGCGCTCGGCGAAGCCGGTGAGCGCGCCGTGGCAACGATCTTCATCCCCGCCTCGGATTTCGACAAAGCCGGCCTGCAGGAGCTTTCACAGCAATCAACCGCGGTGCTGAACCTCGAGGAAGTCGACGTCGCGGTGTTCGGCCGCCAGTTGGCGTTCGATATTTGGCCGGCTGCCGGCGAGCGCACCGGGGGCGCCGAAGCCCTGGCCGCCCTACTCGCACGGCTCGGCTTCGAGGTGCCGGCCCTGCAACTTCTCTCCGCCCCGGTTTTTCACGGCATGGCGATGTCGCTGTTCCTACCCGACGCGGACGCCGACGACGTTTCAACCACCTTGCTCGATGCCGGGGTCAGTGTTGGGGCCGAAGACGGCGAGCCCATCGACAGCCCGGTACTGGTGACCGGAACCCCTGGCCTGCACGCCATCGACGTACGGCCCGATCGGCACGGTGCATGGCTTTGGTTAACGATCGACAATCTTCACGCCCGCGCCGCCGCCGCCATGGCAGCGATCCATGCCTTGTCGGGGCCCGGGCTCAGCGACGCGCTGCAATAGTTCGCCGCGCCACCTCCTGCACGTAAGCGTCATTGCTGTCGAGAAGTCCCCGCAACGCCTCGGTGGCCTCGTCCTGCTCGAAGGTGGCCAGCCCTTCGGCGGCATTGCGCCGTAGCTGCAAGCCGGTGTTAGCGTCGGCGGCGATCGCTGCCAACGGGGCGATCGCGCGCGGGTCTGAGAGAACGGCGAGCGACTGCACGATCACACCCCTCACCGCCTCCTCGACGGCGGGGTTCTCGAGCTGAGCGAGTAGAGAAGCAACGCCGGTCGGATCGCCGAGGTCGGCGAGCCCCTGGGCGGAGATCATCTGCTGCAGCGGGTCGCCCGAGGCCAATCGTTCGGCGAACGCCGTCCGCGCCGCCGACGGATCCATGTCGACGATGCCGCGCGCCGCCGCTTCCTGCACCCGGCGGAACGGATCCTCGAGTGCCGCCACGATACGAGACACGTCCTCCGGCTCTCCGATGCGGGCGAGGGCGTCCACGGACCACTCGCGCACCGTCGCGTCTTGGTGCTCGAGGCCGCGCCGCCATGCCGGTGCGGCGGCGGGGCTGAGTATCGCTTCTTCGTCGTTGCGATACCGCGCCGTCGCCGTTCCGAAACGCTGCGATACCAGGTCGTCAATGACGCTTTTGACAAGAGCCGGGGTCTGATCTCCCGAAGAACATGCGGCCGAAAACAGGGCCAACAACAGAGCCAGTAGAAACGCCGCGAGTCGCATCAGTCACGTCCCGACCCCAGCAGGTCACCCTCGAGAAGGGCGACCTCGAGCCGGGCGATGTCCGGTGACAAGACACGGTCGGCGGTCAGTGGCTCGACCATCTCGCGGACCCGATCCTTGAAGGCGCGCAGCTTGGGCGCCGGCAGCGCCGGCGCCAGAAACTCCAACGCCTCACAGGCGCAGAGCACCTCGATGGCGATGACGCGTCGGCAGTTGGCGACCGCCTGCCACGCTTTCCAGGCGCCCCAGGCGCCCATCGAGACGTGGTCTTCCTGATCGGCGGACGTCGGAATGCTATCGGCGGCGCTCGGCACCGCCAGACCCCGGGTCTCGCTCACCAACGCCGCGGCGGCGGTTTGGGTGATCAACAGCCCGGACTGTAGGCCACCATCTTGCACGAGGAAAGCCGGGAGGCCCGACAGGGTCGGGTTGACCAGGCGGTTCACACGTCGCTCACAGATCGATGCCAGGTCGGCGGCGGCAATGGCGAGCATGTCGACGGCGTAGGCGATGGGTTGGCCGTGGAAGTTGCCACCCGAAATGATGCGGCCGTCCTCGAGCACGATGGGGTTGTCGGTCACCGAGTTGATCTCCACGCTGAGGGTCCCGCGCGCCATGCGGCAAACATCGCGGGCGGCGCCGTGCACCTGCGGGATACAACGCAGCGAGTAGGCATCCTGCACCCTCTCGGCGCCGTGCCGGTTGGCGAGCTCGCTGCCCGCCAGCAGCCCAACCATATGGTGGGCCACATCGACTTGCCCCGGATGTGGCCGTAGCTCGGCGAGGGCGGGCTCGAAGGCGTCGACCCGAGCCCCCAGCGCCTCGACGGACAACGCCCCGACGATGTCGGCGACGACGCACAGATCTTCGAGCTCACGACACGCCAGCGCTCCGATCGCCGTCATCATCTGGGTGCCGTTGAGCAACGCCAGGCCCTCCTTGGCCTCGAGAACGAGAGGATCGAGGCCGGCGGCACGGAGTCCCTCGGCGGCCTCGACGCGTGAGCCGTCGACCCAGGCTTCACCCTCGCCCACCAGAACCAGAGCGACGTGGGCCAGAGGCGCAAGGTCGCCGCTCGCTCCGACGCTCCCCTGCCGCGGCACGACCGGGCAGACGTCCCGGTTCAACAGCCCGAGGAGCTGGTCGACGATCAGCGGCCGCCCACCCGAATATCCGCGAGCCAGAACGTTGGCACGCAGCAGCATGATAGGGCGGACCGCCTCGAGCGGAAGCGGCTCGCCGACGCCGACCGCGTGGCTGCGCACCAGGTTGAGTTGGAGTTGCTCGAGGTCGGCGCCGTCGACCCGCACCTGGGCGAAGTGCCCGAACCCGGTGTTGACGCCGTAGACGGTCGCACCCGACTCGACAACTTCGAGGACCCGGTCGTGGCTCCGTTCCATCGCCACACGGGCTCCCTCGTCGAGTTCGAAGCGACCGATGCGCCCGCGCGCCGCGCTCTCGACGTCTTCGAGCGTCAGCGAATTGCCGTCGATACGCAGTATTTGATCGGGCTTTTCAGCGCTGTCCGTCATCGACACCGACACTAGCATGGCCCCGACGGCCCGGTGTCCACGCCCTGCCGCGGCCTGCTTGTCGCTGCTTCAGCGCTCCTGGTACGATCTCAAGGTCTGGTTTTTCTTCCGCAAATGCTCCCATAATCTCGACCTGGGCGGAGTTCGTCTGTATGTCTAATGTGGTCCTTCTGGGCACCCAGTGGGGTGACGAGGGTAAGGGCAAGATCGTCGACTGGCTCACCGAGCACTTCGACATCGTCGCCCGCTACCAAGGCGGCAACAACGCCGGCCACACCGTCATCATCGATGGTGACAAGCATGTCCTGCACCTGATTCCGTCGGGGATCCTGCGCCCCGGGCGGGTCTGTGTCATCGGCAACGGTGTGGTCGTCGACCCGGAGGCACTGTTCGAAGAGATCGACGGGCTCGAAGACACCGGCATCGAGGTTGACGGTCGGCTGCTGATCTCGGAACGGGCCCACATCATCCTCCCCTACCACCGCGGCAAGGAGCTCGGGTCGGAAAAGCGCCGCGGCGAGGAGAGTATCGGCACCACCAGCCGCGGCATCGGGCCCTGCTACGAGGACAAGATGGCTCGCTCGGGCATCCGCGTGGTCGATTGCATCCACCCCGACGTGCTCGCCGACAAGGTGCGGGCCAACCTCGGCGTCGTCAACGAACTGCTCGCCGCTCTATACGATCACCCGCCCTTCGACGCCGACGAGATCATCGAGACCTACTCGGCCTACGGCGAGCGGCTGCGTCCCTACGCCACCGACACGTCGCTGTATCTGAACCAGGCGATGGACTCCGGCAAGACAGTGCTCATGGAGGGCGCCCAGGGAACCCACCTCGACGTCGACCACGGCACCTACCCGTTCGTCACCTCCTCGAACGCCACCGCCGGCGGCGTCTGCTCCGGCCTCGGCATCGGACCGACCCGCATCAGCGCCGTTCTCGGGGTTGCCAAGGCCTACACCACGCGGGTCGGCTCGGGCCCGTTCCCGAGCGAGCTACACGGCGAGCTCGGCGAGCAGCTCCGCGACGCCGGCAACGAGTTCGGCGCCACCACCGGCCGGCCGCGCCGCTGTGGCCCGTTCGACGCCGTCGCCGTGCGCTACGCCACCCGGGTCAACGCCTGCGACGCCCTCGTGTTGACCAAGCTCGATGTCCTCGATGGCCTCGAGACCATCCCCATCTGCACCGCCTACCAGATCGGCGATGAGCGTCTCGACGAGATGCCGGCGGAGACCTGGTTGCTCGACAGAATCGTGCCCGTCGTCGAGGAGCTGCCGGGCTGGCAAACGCCGACCTCCGACATCGACCACTGGGACGATTTGCCCCAAGCCTGCCGCGACTACGTCGCCCGGATCGCCGAGCTCACCAGCTGCGAGATCGGCGTTCTCTCCGTCGGCGCCGAGCGCCGGGCGATCATCACCGTGCCCGGCACACGGATCGGCGACTGGCTGGACGGCAACGGCACCCCCGGGAGTTTTTCAGCACCCTCCCCAACTAAGTACTAAGGCGCCCGCCTGACATTGTTCCCTGCCGGCTGGCTCGATGGAAGGGATGATCGAGCCGCGTAGTGGTTCCAGCCGAAGACGTCCTTCACGGCGAACAGCCACTCGAAGCCGTTCAACCCGTCGCCCACCATCGCCCTGTTGAAGCTGCTGGGAAAAAGCGCGTGACCCTCGAATTCCTCGTTCCATGAGCCGACGATGACCAGCGGTGCGGGCAACGCTGGGGTGCCGAGCCGGTCGGCGTGGGTGCGGGCAATGTGCTTTTGGGCGACCGTCAACATCTCGCGGAGGAGGTCGGCGTATTCGTTGCGTGAGGCGTGCAAGGTCGGGAACCCACGCTTCGCAAAGCCCGCGGCCGACGACGGGATAACGAGCAGCGGCAGGCCGCTAAAGCGATTGATCGTGCCCTCGAACGCCTCCACGGTCCGCACCTCGTTGCGCAGGACGACATCTAGATAATCACCTCCCATGCGAACCGGCGCCGAGGCGGCGAAGTCGGCGACGACTCTGACGTCGTAGTGGTGGTAGCGGGTCACGGCGTCGAAAAACGTCGACCGCAGGCGCCGTCCGTTGTCGAGCTCGGGATCGTCGATGAACAATGCCTCGTCACCGATCAGATACGGCGGAACCCCGGCGACCTCGAGGAACGCGTTGCGTGCCCGGCCCAAGCTGATCACCACGTCCACCAGCGAGCTCAGGGTGGTCCCCAGAAGATGGCTGGCAAACATGTAGATGGCCGGGCGGCCGTCGATCAGCAGGACCTCAGGCTTGATCGCTCCGCTTGCCGGATCGAGCATCATCCGCGCCATGCTCCTGAAATTATCGACCAGACGCTGCCGCCGACCCGAGCTCGACCCCACCGTCATCCGTGAGCTCGATCCCAAGTTGATCGAGGTCTCGTACAGCCATCCGAACTTCCTGGATCCCAACGAAGGGGCGCGGAAGTAGCCGCGCTCGTAGTTTCCGACCGCTGGGTCAGACGCACCGACTGGACTGTCGATCCACGAGAGCATGTCGGCGGTAATGCCGAATTCCGTCTTCAGCGCGTTGAACTCGTCTTCGAACGCGGGATCGTCGGAATTGTAGTCGCCTCCCAGGTAGGTCGTGGTCGTCGGCTCACGAACGCGGCGTTGGGGGTGATACCAACCGTAGTGCCAGCACAGAACGATCGGCCGGGGGGCGATCGGCCCGAGGCGGGCCACGGCGTCGAACACTTCGAGATCGAGCGACGTCACCATACCGCGACCCAACAGGTCGGCACGAAAGTCGTAGCCGGGATTTGGGCGGGGCGAGAAACCACGGGTCGCCCCCAGGCTCGCCTCGATGGCCCGGCGATCGTCGACGTTTACCGTGCCGTTGCCGTCGACATCGAGTGCCCAGATGGGCACAGTGCCGGCGCGCGGATCGCCCACCTTCTGGGTCGCAAGGGCGGCGGCCCAAGCCAGAAAAACCCGTCGGTTCATGGTTTGTGTAAGTCCCTCGGCCGGTGAGGCGGGGTTGATCTCTGTCTCGACCCACTCCCATGGGGATGGGTGGAATGCGTGGAATGCTACGGCAGTACTCGTTCGGCGCGCAAATTCTTACACATCGAGCCCAACCGACCGCATCAGCTCGAGGGCGTTGCTCTTTTCGATCACGCCGGCGCGCATGTGGTAGTCAAAGCGCATCTTGCCGTCTTCGAGATAATCCTCGAAGTGAATGTTGGCGCCCTGGTCGCCGCGCGCATCGGCAATGTGGGTGAGCGCCAGGTCGTGGCACCAGGATCACCACCGCCATGACCCCGAGGCGGCCGTAGCCCGAGACGATCGAAAACGCGGTCACCGCAACCTGCCCAGCGCCCCGTCTTCCCGGCCATGAACCAGGCTTCGGGAAGAAGGTCATGATCGTGCCCGGACGGCCGAGCTGGTCGCCGTAGTAGAAGTGATAGGTTTCGGGATCATCGAAGTTGACGGTGCATTTTGCCAAGCGGAGACCCAGAACCCCGGCCCGCAAACGGATCGTTCTCCTGAGCGGTACCGCACCCCGCTACGGAAGCGGCCGCCGCTACTTGCGCACCTCGTGTCCCAGCGCCGTCTCGATGCTCGCCACCTTGCCACCGATGCGGCCGCTGCGACCGGTGTGATCGTCGATCTTGACGACGCAGGTAACGCGCTCGGAATGCACGTGCATGGCGTCGAAGCACTTCTTGATCACGCCCATGACTTCGTCCCAGTCGCCCTCGACGGTCGTTCCCATCGCCGTTACTTGGTGCTCGAGGCCGCTGTCTTCGACGATCTTGATCGCCTCGGCAACTTGAGGCCCGAGCGACAGGCCTTCGCCCATTGGGACAATGGAGAAAAACGCCAGCATCACCACCTCCGGGGTTCGTGGTCGATCCCTTCTGCATAATTAACTAACTATAGGCTTGGGCGCAGCATTCGCCTTGACGGGCCTCATTTCCAGCCAGCTCTCATGGAGTAAGCGCCACCGATCCGGTGAGCTTTGTCGAGCACCTGCGGCTTCGGGTCGCGAGCAAGTTCCAACGCTTCTTTAGATAGGCCGTGACCGAGTTGAGCTTCACCGGCCCGCCGCCCTTCTCGTTGCGGTTCCGGATCTCCCCAGGCAGGAGTGACAGACGCCTGCCCCACCTGGCCCACCCTCCTAGCCTGGCTAGAGAACGACCTGTCCGACGAGGTAAGCGGCTTGGTGTTAGGCGTCGCCCATTGAACATCTGGACCGATACCCAATAGGCTAGCGACGCGGGAGACGTGTCACGATTAGGCGTCTGCGACCTCAGAGGGACGATATGAGTCTTCAGTTGCGTAGTGGCCTAGCCTGCTCGCTGAAAGTTGTCGGCGTGTTCATCCTGCTCGTTATTCCTCAGTATTCTGTTTCGTTCGCTACCAACAGCGAGGAGGAGCTGACCGAGAACCAGAAGATCATCCATGTCCTCAATCGTTTGGGCTTCGGCCCCCGCTTGGGCGATATCGAGAGAGTGAAGGCCATGGGGATCGAGGCTTACATTGAGGAACAGCTCCACCCGGCGAGCATCCCGGACCCGCTTGCCGACGATATGTTGGCCGACTTTACGTCGTTGGAGATGGGCCTGGAAGAGATTCTCGCGGCGAACTTGCCGGTCCCAATGGGAAGGCGCAGTAGGGCGACGATTTTCGAGCGGAAGAGGCTTTCTGAGGAGGCTGAGCGGGAGGCTGCGGCCGTGACCGACGAGTCTGGTGCCGCTAGGTTTCGCCGAATGGACGCCGAGGCTGCTGTCAAGAAGGAGACTGGGGACGAGATCCGCGTGGCGAGAATCATCCGGGCGGTGTACAGCGAGCGGCAGCTTCACGAGATCATGGTCGACTTCTGGATGAATCACTTCAATGTCGATTTCGGCGGAGAGGATCCATTTGCCGCCCACTTTGAACAGAGCGTGATTCGTCCGGGTTCCATCGGCAGTTTCGAGAATCTGCTGATGGCCGTCGCCAAGCACCCGAGTATGCTCGCCTACCTCGACAATTGGATCAGCTCGGCCCCTGCCGAGGTGATCGAACAGCGATTGGCTTCTCTCAAGCCCACCCTCGACGCTACCGAGTACCTTCAATTGCTCGAGCGAATGCCGTTCCTGCAACAGCTCAACGGACTCAATGAGAACTATGCGCGCGCGCTGATGGAGCTACATACCGTTGGCGTAGACGGGGGCTACACGCAGGAAGACGTCATCGAGGTCGCCAAGGTGCTCACCGGGTGGACGGTCGCTCCGTGGGAAATCACCAACGGCAGGGAAGAAGAAGGTCTCTTCGTGTTCGATCCGCTGTTACACGTGGAAGGGGACAAGACCGTTCTCGGACAAACGATCGAGTCGGGCGGCATCGAAGAGGGGGAGCAGGTGATCAGGATGCTGGCTCACCACCCATCCACGGCGCGCTACATCTCTACCAAGTTGGTTCGCCGCTTCGTTGCTGACGATCCACCGGCCGAGGTGGTGGAGGCCGCAAGCCGCACGTTCGAGGAAACCGGCGGCGACATCCGCGAAGTGTTGCGAACGATCTTTGCCTCGCCTCAGTTCCTGTCGGAAGTCTATTACCAGGTGAAGATCAAGAAGCCGTTGGAGCTGGTGGTCAGCGCCTTGCGCGTCGTCAACGCCGAGGTTGATCGATCCGTCGGGGGTTGGGGCACTGGTCGACGCATCATCCGCCGGATGGGCGAGGATATCTACAATCACCCGGCACCCGATGGCAACCCCGACGTAGCGGGAGCGTGGATCAATACGAATGCCTTGCTCGAGCGTTTGCTCTTCGCCAACGACTTGGCGAACAACAAACTGCTTGGAGTGAAGGTCGACCTCGACACCGCCGAAAAGCTGCTCACCCAGCTCGACCTACCCCGCCCGACTTCCGAGCAAATCGAGCAGTTCCGATTGCTTGTCAGGCAGGTGGGTAGTGAACAAGGGCAGGAGATGATGGGGCAGGAAGCGATGATGGCGCCGTCCGGCGAGGCCGCGGCAGGCGACGAGGAAGAATTCGATTCTCGTGCCCTGGTCGTGGCTACGATGCTCGGCTCACCACAGTTCCAGAAGAGGTGAGCCGTGATCGGTTATCGACGTCATGAACGCTTGACAGTACCTACGAGCGGGCTATCGAAGCGGGCTCACCGGCAAGACCATGAGCTCAGGTGGCTCGCCTCCCACCTGTACGACTGTAGCTGATATCGTTCCGCCCTCTGCAGTTACTGTAAGCGTTCCCCGAAAATCGGTGACGTTCAGGTCAGGGAATAGCTCGTCGATCGTGCGCACGATCTGCCCATTGGCCGGCAGCTGAAGCTCGACATTCCCACCGCTGATCTCGAGCCCGCTCGCATCACGCAATACCAAGTTGAGCGTCAGGGCCGCGCCGGTGGAACTGACGGCAACCTCGGTGTTTACCCCGCTGGCGCTCATTCGCCTCACTGGAGCAATGAAGCCGCCGTGGGCGGCGTTGGGTCGAACGTTGGCGATACCCAAACCGCCAAACGAAAGGCGGGACAGTCCAGCAATGATTCCTTCCGTTGTTGTGGCTCGTGCCGAACCGACGGCGAGCTGACCCTCACCGGTGGTTGTGAACACGGCGCTTCCGAGCGGGGCGATGTCGAACGGCACGCTGCTGACGGTTCCGATCCTATCTATCGGGACTGCCCAGCTCTCGCCGCTTTCGTCGAAGAACGCCAGGCTTCCCGTGACCTGGTCGTCAGTCGACGGATTGATCAGGACGAGCGAGGAAGCAGATTCGTCGCCGCTCGTTATCTTGGCAAAGTGGAGGGTCCCAGTCGCCGCTGCGGGTGCGACCGGGATCACGGCAAAAGCGTTGAGCTCGCCGGGCGTCGCTCCCCGCTGAAACCCGGTGGCAGCCATCAGCCCGCCTTCTTGAGGCCTGAAAAACCCCACCTCAACCGTCATTGTGCCGCGGAAATCGCCTAAGTCCGGGAAGACCTCATTGACAAGGACCGCCAGTTGCCCATTGGCCGGCATGTCGGTCTCGGCCGCCTGCCTCTCACCCCCACCTTCCGAATACAAAGTGAATTTGACTATGCTCCGGATAGCACTGTTGAAGATGGCAACCCCCGTGCTCAGACCTGCGGCATCATCCTCGAGAACGGGCACGATGAAACTATCCACCAGCTTGCCTTCGCCTACGCCCGCAAACCCCAATCCTGGAAAAGCAGAGCGAACGATGCCTCCCAGAGGACTGTCGACAAGTACCTGGGCCGATCCGGTCACTATCTCCTCCTGTCCACCGGCGTCGAACTCCACACTTCCCAGGGGCGGCACGCTGAACTCAAAGCTGCTTGTGGTGGGTTCGCCGCCAATGGACAGAGCCAGTGGAGAACCTTCATCGTCGAAGAAATCGATCCTACCGTTGCTGCTCTCTGTCGCCGAGGGGTTGATGAAAAGGAACGAAGAGGCAAGGTTCTCCCCGCTGGCGACTTGTGCGAAGAAATGAGAGTGGAAGATCCGCTCGAGGTTTAGGAGGCTGTACGTTCCATCTGTCAGCGGATCCGAGAGGGCGAATTCAAATCCCTCAGGGAAGTGAATTGCTCTCGCTATCTGCTGGCGAAAACTGCCTGTCACTTGACTTTGGATGAAGCCGTTCAGGATCAGCGTATCGTTGCCGGCCTCTGCGTCGATGCGCTCGTTTTGATTACTGCCGATGTCGCCACTCCTGAGGATGATCAGATCATCGCCGTCCCCGCCCAGTAAGGTGTCTACGCCGAGCCCCCCGATCAGCCTGTCGTTACCTGGGCCCCCTTTCAGGACGTCGTTACCGGCGCCGCCGTACAGGACGTCATCCGCCAGGCCGCCGTCCAGATCATCGTCGCCCTCGCCTCCAACCAGGATGTCGTTGCCCTCGTCGCCGCGCAGGACGTCACTTCGCTCTTCCCCGGTCAGGGTATCGTCGCCTAGCCCCCCCAAGAGGATGTCTTCGCCGTCTTCGCCGTTCAGGGTGTCGTCACCGATCCCGCCCAACAGCAAGTCGTCATCGTCGCCGCCGTCCAAGATGTCCTTGCCGGTGCCGCCCGTCACGATGTCGTTGCCGTCGTGCCCGTCCAGCTTGTCGTCACCACTCCCGCCGATCAGGGTGTCGTCGTCGTCGCCCCCGAACAGCGTGTCGTCGCCTTCCCCGCCACGAAGGGTATCTTCGTTGTCCCCGCCGTCCAGCTCATCGTTTCCTGGTCCGCCGTCCAAAGTGTCAACTCCATCTCCACCATCCAAGACGTCGTCGCCCCTAGCTCCCACCAAGAAGTCGTTGCCTTCGTTGCCGTCCAGGATGTCTCGACCATCGCCCCCGTCTAGAGTGTCATCCCCGGAGCCGCCGTCCAGGGCATCATCGCCCGGTCCCCCGCGCAAGATGTCAGCGCCTTCTCCCCCGAGTAGCCAATCCTGGCCGGCTCCCCCTTCCAGCGTGTCGTCGCCCTCACCTCCCACCAAGACGTCATCCCCGTCTCCGCCGAGCAGAAAATCGTCGCCATTTCCGCTGTCCAGTACGTCAGAACCACTGCCACCTTCCAGTACATCCCTGCTCGCAGTGCCCTGGAGGTTCCGGCCGCTGGTGTCGGCCTGACCTCCGCGACCGGGTTGATCGGCCTCCGGCTCATCGGGACTCCCTGCCGCACGCTCGACGTTCTGCCCCTGTACGGCCGCTACGATTGGGATCAGGGCAAACAGGACGACAAAGGTGACGGTGAGGCGGAGTTTTTCGATTCGAGTGTCCCGCTCTTCCGACATCGATCTTCCTTCCGAGAGATTCTTGTGATCGCCGGCCAGCGGCGGAGTACTTGGTAGCTTACTCTCGGTCATCGCGGCATTGTCAACAGAGGGTGTCCCTGCTGGCGTGGGCAAGACCCATGCGAGCCGCGTTGCGAAGGGGCTGCCGGTGTCGTCGAAACTCGGTCAACTGCGCCTCGACGACGAAGAACAGCAAGGGCGGCGTGCTGCCGGATCGGGTCGTGTGAGGAGTATCGGGGGATCGCGGTAAACTGCTAGTTCTAAAGCGTTTGACCTTAGAAGGAAGCGAATGGGGTCTGGTGGCCCTCTCGGACTTCAAATCCTAAAACACGCTCTGACGGCCATTCTCCGCTGACCCGCTGCCGGTGGGGGTTCGCACCGTATCCCCTTTGAACACAATACCTTACCGGTCGGCCTATTCTTTACGAGGTTTACGAGGTTTCGAGTGGTTTACACTCTTGCAGGGAAGGAAAAAGGGAAGGTGAGGGGACGCCCCGGCTACAGGCCTGCGAGTGCCAGATCCCTCTCAAACCCCTCGCACGCAGAACAAACAGGTTCAACCTCTCCGAGCCCGAGAAAAATACGCCGCAAGTCAGGAGATACAGCACGGTTTGGGAGTCCGGCGAGCACGTCATCGAAACTCCTGTGAGGCGTTCCATCTGCCGCCAGGCTTTGCGTGTAGTGCCTATGTATCTTCTCGTACCGTTCCGCATAGAACCCTGGTCCGGCATCCTGAAGAACAGCGCGGATTTCAGGCCACCGCTCGGCAATCGCCAGGTAGCTGAAGAAGAATCGCACCTCCGTATGGCTTGAGAAGACCTCAGGTTTACCTTGGACAGTTGTGGCGACCAGTTCTAGGTTGCGCAGGACGCGCTTGATGTTCCGTGGGTTGCGAAGCTCCTGTACTGCGGGAGCGTCCGCTGAAATGGCGGCAAGCTGAGACCGGCCCGTTTCCGGATTTGGCTTCAGGACGTCAACTCCGAGATACTGCTCCAGAGCCTCACGCAGCGGAACCCCGGTCG
>JADFNY010000286.1 GCA_022563115.1 Acidobacteriota bacterium
TTTCCATCAACGTCACGGCGGTGGGTGAGATCGACGAGGCGACAGAACCCGTTGAGCGCGGCGGAGCCGCGGCGGAAACCGGGTGTTTCGTTACCGGATGGCCCGGCCGGGCCGCAGCGGGTCGCCGGGTGCTGCAGGCCGGTGATCCATCGTCGGCGGCTTTCGAAGCGTGCACCGAGGCGTTTCTCGATCCGCGGCCGCCGGTCGCGTTCGGTGGCGGCGCGGCTCGCCGGGGCCTGGTTGGGGCGATGATCGACATCAGCGACGGCCTCGCCATTGATCTCGGACGGATGTGCTCGGCCTCCGGCGTTGGCGCCCGCCTCGACGCGGCACATCTGGTCGCCGATCCGATCCTGGGTGCCGTCGCGGCCGGGCTGAGCCTCGATCCGATGGAGCTCGTCCTGGGGGGTGGAGAGGATTACGAGCTGCTGTGCTCGGTGGCCGACGAAAGTGCGGAGGCGTTCCGCACCTTGGCGGCGGAAGAGGGGATCGAGGTGCGTAACGTCGGCCGATTCGTCGCCGCCGACGAGGGGGTTACGCTTGTCCGCGACGGTCACGTCGAACCGGTCGCCGGTGGCGGCTGGGACCATTTCGCCTAACAGGGTGCTGAAGAACTCCCGGGGGGTTTGGCGCACAACCCCCATGCGCCCGAAGAGTTACGGGCAGCGTGGGGCATCTGCAGCGTTGGCGCTCCTCGACGACAGGTCACCTATCGCCTGCGTCGCGCCGCCTCACATCTGCCCGTACGGTGCCCGTAACGGCACCCCCGGGAGTTCTTCAGCGCTCTGCTAGTCGACGCCGAGCCGGAAAGACGACAACGTGCCGCTGAGCTTTTCCGTTACCGACCGTGACCGGTCGAGCGCCGCCCGCTGCGGCGCGCTCGATACACCGCACGGCACCGTGCAGACGCCGGCGTTCATGCCCGTCGGCACCTACGGCGCCGTCAAGGGGATGCGCGCCGAAGACCTCGAAGAGCTCGGCGCCCAGATCGTGCTCAGCAACGCGTATCACCTCGATGAGCGCCCCGGAGCGGCCGCGATCCAGGCGCTCGGCGGCCTGCAGAAGTTCATGGGCTGGAACGGCCCCATCTTGACCGACAGCGGCGGCTACCAGGTGTTCTCGTTGGCGGATCGTTGCGAGGTCGACGATGATGGCGTCACCTTCCGGTCGACGCTCGACGGCAGCCTCCGGCGCTTGACCCCGGAATCGGTCGTTGATATTCAGGCCCAGCTCGGCTCCGACATAGCCATGGTCCTCGACCAGTGCGTCGCCAGCCCGGCCGACCAGGCGATCGCCGAGGCGGCGGTTCGTCGCACCCAGGACTGGGCCGAGCGCAGCCGCAAGATCGCCCAGCGCCTGCCGGGCGGGTTGTTCGGCATCGTGCAGGGTAGCGTGTACCCCGACCTGCGCGCTGCCCACGCCGAACAGCTTACCGAGCTCGATTTCGACGGCTACGCGGTCGGCGGTTTGGCGGTTGGTGAGGAAAGGGACGTCACCTGGACCGTGCTCGAGGCGTCGATGGCCGTCCTGCCCGAGGACAAGCCGCGCTACGTGATGGGAATGGGGACTCCGAGCGACCTCGTCGAGGGGGTGGCGCGGGGCGTCGACCTGTTCGATTGCGTGATGCCGACCCGGCACGCTCGCAACGGCACGGCGTTCACCAGGGAGGGCCGGATCTCGATCAAGAAGCGGCAGTACGCGGCCGACGACGGACCGCTCGATCCGGCCTGCGGCTGCCCCACTTGTCGGCGCTACTCGCGCGCTTACCTGCACCTGTTGCAGGTCCGCGGAGAGATGTTAGCGGGCATTCTGCTGACCTGGCACAACCTGTTTCACTACCTTGACACCATGAGGAGCATCCGGCACGCTATCGCCTCGGCGAACTTCGCCGAATTCCGCCGCAAAGTCGCGGCGGGCGGGGCCGAATCGTCGGGTTGAACTCGATTCCGTGCCGCCCATTCCGGGCTTCCCCGGATTTCTAATCGCCGGTTGAAATCGGCGTCTCGAACGAGGTCGACAGAGGACGTGCGTGCGCTGTTGATGATGGCTCAGGGACTTTGACTGATTGGACCGGCTTGGTGCCGCTCGTCGTCATGCTGGGCATCTTCTACTTCCTGTTGATCGCGCCCATGCGCAAGCGGCAGAAGCAGCAGGAGCAGATGATCGCCGAGCTCAAGCCGGGTGACCGCGTGCTCACGACCGGCGGAATCTATGGCACCATCGTGGGCATCAAGGACGATCGGTTGACGCTGCGCATCGCCGACCAGGTCAAAGTCGACGTCTCCAAGTCGAGCGTTTCCGGACTCGACACGTCGGCGAACACCTAGGCAATCGATCCCCCCGGAGCAAGCGGCCATGTCTCGCAAAAACCTCTACAAGCTCGGCCTGATCGTAGCGATCGGCGGCTTCAGTTTGTTCCTGTCGTATCCGCCCAGCGAGCGGATCAACCTCGGGCTCGATCTCCGAGGTGGCATCCACCTGGTGCTCAACGTCGTCGTGGATGAGGCGGTCGCCGCGCAGGTGCGCATCGACATGGGGCGCTTCCAGGACCTCTTAGAGGACGATGGCGTGGTGCCGGCGGGGACCAGCCTCGATTCCGGCACGTCGTTCAGTATGACGTTCAACACCGACCTCCTTCGGGATCAAGCAGAGCTGGTGGCGCTCGACTACTACCCGGGGTACGACGTGAACGTGTCGTCGAATCCGCCGGCGCTCACCATGACGCTGAACGCGGCCGAGCAGGAGCTGTCGAAGGACGCCGCCGTGCGCCAGGCGTTGCAGACCATCCGCAACCGCATCGATCAGTTCGGCGTCGCCGAGCCGGTGATCCAGCGCCAGGGCATTGGCGGAACACGGATCCTCGTCCAACTTCCCGGCGTCGAAGATCCCGAGCGTGTCAAGAACCTCCTGCGCACGTCGGCGATCCTGCAATTTCGTCTCGTCCAGGCGGGGCCGGCGGAGACGCGCGAGGCGCTGCTCGCGGCGGTCGGCGGCGTGCTGCCCGCAGGCACCGAGATCCTCGAATCGATGTCCGAAACCGTCGATGACGTGGAGATTTCGCCGCTGTTCTACCTCCTCGATGTGATTCCGATCATCGAAGGGGGCGAGTTGAAGAACGCCCGCCTGTCGCAAGACGACTTCGGTCTGCCGGCCATCGGCTTCACGCTCGATGCGACGTCGGCGCAGAAGTTCGGTGAGTTTACCTCGGCCAACATCGGCAGGCTCCTCGCCATCGTCCTGGACGACCGCGTCCAGCAGGCGCCCTCGATCGAGTCGCGCATCGACGGCGACGGCATCATTAGCGGGCGATTCACGCTCGAGGAGGCCGAAGACAAGGCGCTGATGCTGCGCTCGGGTGCGCTTCCCGCGTCGATCGAATACCTCGAGGATCGCAGCGTCGGCCCCTCGCTCGGCGCAGAGACGATCCGTCAGGGTGTGCGCGCGGCGACCATCGGTCTGGCGATGGTGGTTGTGTTCATGCTGATCTACTACAAGGGAGCAGGCATCAACGCGGTAGTGGCGCTGGCGCTCAACCTCATCATCGTGATGGGTGTGATGGCCTCGCTGCAAGCGGCGCTGACGTTGCCCGGCATCGCCGGTTTGATCTTGCTGATCGGAATGTCCGTCGACGCCAACGTGCTGATCTTCGAGCGCATTCGCGAGGAGCTCGAGCTCGGCAAGACGGTCAAGTCGTCGATCGACGCCGGTTTCTCGAAGGCATTCTCGGCGATTCTTGACGCCAACGTGACGACGTTGATCGCCGCCGTCTTTCTGTTTCAATTCGGCACCGGCCCGGTGAAGGGCTTCGCGGTGACGATCACCATCGGCATCATCGCCTCGATGTTTACCGCCCTGTTTGTTTCCCGCCTGATGTTCACGATGTGGACGTCAATCCGGCGCGACACGTTGAGTATCTGATGCGTCTAGTCGGCAAGACCGAAATCGATTTCCTCGGCAATCGCGGCATCGCCGCGGCGGTATCGGGCGCGTTGATTCTGGCGAGCATCGCCTCGATCGTGCTCCACGGCGGGCTGCGCTACGGCATCGATTTTTCCGGCGGCTCGCAGGTCATCGTGTTGTTCGCCGAACGCCCCGATCTCGACCTGTTGCGCGCCACCCTGGCCGCCGAGGGCATCGAAGATCTGACCATCCAGGAGTTCGTCGCCCAGCCGGGACGCGAGGAGGTCCTCATTCGCACGCCGCTGACCGACGCGGACGATGCCGGGCTGCTGGGTGAGATCTACTCGGCGCTTAGGGTCTTCGATTCGACCCAGGCCGGCGCCGGCCAGGAGCTCGACTTCAACACGGTGAGCCGCGAGGTCGTTTCCAGCCGTCTCCTCGAGCTGAACCCCCTGGAGTTCGACATCGTCGTCGATCTCGACGACGCTCGCGCCGAGTACGACCGCGTCGCCGACCTGGGGTTGGGCGCTCGCGACCGGGTCGGCTTGCTTTCCTCGTGGGACGCGGTCGAGGCGACCGACATCGACCCGCGGATCCTGAGCTGGATGAAGGACACGTTCTACTTCGGCGGCCACGCCGTCGTCGGCCAGGACTTCGTCGGCCCGCAGGTCGGGGGGGAACTTCGCCTCCAAACCGCCTACGTCATGTTCTGGGCGCTCCTCGGCCTGCTCGCCTACATCACCTACCGCTTCGAGTTCCGCTTCGGCGTCGGCGCGGTCGCCGCCCTCGTGCACGACGTCGTGATCGCGGTCGGGGCCTTCTCGATCGCCAACCGGGAGTTCAATCTGCCGGTCGTCGCGGCGTTTCTGACGATCATCGGGTATTCGCTCAACGACACGGTGGTTGTCTTCGACCGCATCCGCGAGAACGGCCAGACGCAGCGCCGCATGCCGCTCGCCGATCGCATCAACCTCAGCATCAACCAAACGCTCTCGCGCACGGTGCTGACCTCCGGGACCACCCTCATGGTGGTCCTGTCGCTGTTCTTCTACGGCGGCCCGGTGATCAACAACTTCGCGTTCGCGCTGCTGGTCGGGGTGATCGTGGGTACGTACTCGTCGATCTTCGTGGCGTCGCCGGTGTATTTCGAGCTCGCCAAGCGGGCGCTGGCCAAGAAGAAGTAACCCCCCCCTTTCGCCCGCCTCCCGCACTAGGGCCTGTTAACACTAACGGACGATTCTGTGATAAGCTCTGTAAATGGAAATCACAGAAGCACAATACCGTCGTATCGAGGGCTGCTTGCCGCGTCAGCGCGGTAACGTAAGCATATCGAACC
>JADFNY010000287.1 GCA_022563115.1 Acidobacteriota bacterium
TTTTGCATCTTGTGCCTGAGATCTGCTCGACGAATCTAGCGGTTAGGGTGGCAATTCCTGACAGCCGTTGTAGAAAGTTTAACGCCGTACGCTCCGCCGCCAGAATGCTGCGTGCGCTGCCGCGTACATTCAGGACGTGGTCACCGGGCGTAGCTGCCGTCGCCCCCCGGGATTGCGCACCCGACGCATGTCGATGATCTCGGCTTCGGCCTCGATGGTCGGACCTCCGTGCTGCATCGGGTGGACGTGGAAACGAACCCACGGAACGCCGCCCACCGTGAACGCCCGGAGATCGAACGCATGCAACGCCGAGGAGCGCGCGCCGGTGTCGATCTTGGCCTTGATGTTCTCCAGGCCGAGATCCGGCAACGACACCCATTCACGCCAGCCGATGATCGGCAGCGCTTTCTTTCTCCGTACCTTCGCCACAGGCCTCCTCGCTCAACAGGGTGCTAACAGGGTGCTGGAGAGCTCCCGGGGTGCCGTTGAGGGCACCGTGGGGCAGGAGCTCTCCAGCACCCTGTTGCAGGCACATTATGCCCCGGATTCGATCCTCAGGCCCCGCGGCACCAGCCAACGCTCGGCGAGCTCGAAGCACCCCTGGGCGGCGAGCGCCAGCAGCGCCGCCGGGACGGCCCCCTCCATGATCAGGCTCTCGTCGGCGAGCCGGATCCCGGTGAGGATGGGCTGCCCGAAGCCCTCGGCGCCGATCAGCGCGGCGAGCGTCGCGGTGCCTACATTGATCACCGCCGAGGTCTTGATGCCGGCGAGGATCGACACCGACGCCATCGGCAGCTCGACGAGCCGCAGACGCGCCGCCGGCGTGAGCCCGAGGGCTGCGGCCGAATCGAGATAGGCGGCCGGAATCGACATCAGCCCGGCGTGCGTGTTGCGAACGATCGGCAGCAGGCTGTAGAAGAACAGCGCCGCGATCGCCGGCGGGGCGCCGATCCCGAGCAGCGGGATCATGAAGACGAAAAGCGCCAGCGAGGGAATCGTCTGCACGATACCGACGACACCGAGGATTCCCAGCCCGAGCCGCGGCAGGCGGGCCGCCACGACGCCCAGCGGTACGGCGATGATGATGGCGGCGAGCAACGACACCGAAACGAGCCACAGGTGCCCCCGCAGGTTGCGGGCGAATCGATCCAGCAGCCCCTCGAGAACGACCTCGGTCTGCAGGCCGAAGCGCGCCTCGACGAACTCGGCGGCGACGACTGATTCGGGGACGAGCTCGAGCTTGGCGCGTGCGTTCATCGCCACCATCTCGCCCTCGTCGATGGCGCCCTCGAGCCCGAGGATCGCCTCGACGACGGCCGGGGCGCGCTCGACGAGGTCGTCGCGGAACAGCAACACCGCCTGGTAGGCGGGAAAGTGGCCGAGGTTGTCCTCGAGCGGCCGGAGGCCGTAGAACTCGATCTCGGCGTCGGTCGAGTAGAGGTCGATAACATCGATGCTGCGGCTCTCGATGCTCCGGTAGGCGAGGTCGTGATCGAGACCGCGGACGTTCTCTTGCGGCAGCGCGTAGCGCGTCCGCAGGCTTGGCCATCCATCACCGCGATCCATGAACTCGTTGCTGAAGCCGAATCGCAACGCCGGATGGGCCGCGAGGTCGGATACCGTGCGAATCTCGAGCTCCTCGGCAACGTCCTCGAGCATGCCGATCACGTAGGTGTTGTTGAAGCCGAGGTGACCGCTCATGCGAACGCCGTGACGCTCCAGTTCGCGACCTACCTGGTCGTCACCGGCAACATCGGTGGCAGCCAGAATTTCCTCGACGATCGTACCGGTGTACTCCGCGTAGACGTCGATCTCGCCTGCCAGCAGCGCTTCCCACAGGATGCGGGTGCCACCGAGCTGCCGCCGGTGGTCAGCGTCGGCCCCGGCATGCTCGGCGAGCTGGGCGATCACCTCTCCCAGGACGACCGCCTCGGTAAACGCCTTGGAGCCGACGACAACGACCGGGCGCCCGTCGATCGGCGTGGAGCAGGCAGCAACGGCCAACAGCCCGACGAGTGCGCCCCTAGCAGGGCACTGAAGGGCGCGCCTCATCCGCCGCCTCCGAGTATCTCGCGCGCCCCACGCTGAGCGTGGACAAACCGGTGGACGAAGTCCTCGGCGGGGGTTTCGACCAGATCGCGCAATCCACCCTGCTGCACGATCCTCCCCTCCCGCATCAACACGATCGTATCGCCGATATATCCCGCCTCGCCCATGTCGTGGGTCACCAGGATCACCGTCTTGTTCAGCGCCCGGAAGATCTCCCGCAACTCGCCCTGGAGCTCAGCGCGGATCATCGGGTCGAGGGCGCCGAGCGGTTCGTCGAGCAGCAGGATCTCTGGGTCCAACATGAGCGCCCGCATGAGGCTGACGCGTTGGCGCTGTCCCCCGGACAACTGCACCGGATAGCGCTCCAGGGCATCGAGCGGAAAGTGAGTCAGGGTGGCGAGCTCGGCGACCCGGGATTCGATGCGCCCCGGATCCCATCCCAGGTGTCGAGCCATCAGGGTAACGTTGCGCCGCGCCGTCAGGTGGGGGAAAAGGCCACCCTCCTGGATCACGTAGCCCATGCGCCGGCGCACCGTGGGAAGGTCGGCGACAGCGAGCGATTCGCCGTCGAAGATCACCGACCCGGTGTCGGGCGCCAACAGGCCGATCATCAACCGGATCAGCGTCGACTTGCCGCAGCCGCTGGGACCGATGAGCACCGTGGTCTCGGCCTGAGCGATCTTCAGACTCAGCGGTCCGACGGCAACCTGATCGCCGAATCGCTTCGAGACTTCCTCGAGCTCGAGCATGGCCCTTCAGTCTACAAGCAGCTCATGGAGCTGTAGCCTTCTAGCAGGGTGCTGAAAAACTCCCGGGGGTACCGTTACGGGCACATGGGCGTGACCCCGGCGACAAGAAGGACCCGACCCGGTGGCGCGAAGGGCGGAAGGACAGATGAAAAAGATAGCGTTGGTTGGTATCGGTGGCATCGTGTTGCTCATCGGCACCGTGTTGCTCATCGGCGCCTTGCTCCCCGAGGACCACGCCGCCTCGCTGTCGGCGCGCTACGCCCAGCCGCCCGACGTCGTCTGGCGGGCGATCACCGAATACAACGAGTTCCCCGCCTGGCGCCCGAGCGTCGATGACGTCGAGCCGCTCGGCGATGCCGGCGGCGCCACCGGTTGGGTGGAGCGGGGCTCGACCGGAGCTCTACCCCTCGCCGTCGAGGAAGCGACCGCTCCGCGAAGGCTGGTGTTGCGAATCGCCGCCGACAACCTCGGCTTCGGCGGCACCTGGACCTACGAGATCCGCGCCGAAGAGGGCGGCAGCACCCTGACGATCACCGAGAACGGTACGGTCTCAAACCTGTTCTTCCGCTTCATGTCGCGCTTCGTGTTCGGCTACACCGCGACGATCGAGACCTACCTTGTCGACCTGGGACACAAGTTCGGCGAGGAGACGACGCCACGGCCGGCGGGCGAGTGAATGCCTTGACAGGGTGCTGAAAAACCTTGCTGATCGCGGCGACGTCGTCCTCGGGCGCCTCGCGGATTTCGATTATTGGGGCTCGACATCCTCGCGGCGAACCCACTCAAACGTCGTGTTGCAGGCGTTGCAGTGGTACTGCGCGGTCATCAGGAGGGACCCGAACATGGCCAGCGGCTTGCTGTCACGGCTGCCGCAAAATGGACACTCCACGGCCCCGGGCAACGCCGCGGTGTGGGGGGAAGGATCCTTTGCCACGCGGCTGGCCCCTAGCAGGCGCCGGTGATCATCGCGAAGCAAACGTCGTCGAACTCCGGCACACCGTGGCGACGGCTGGCGTTGTTCCAACCGTCCCAGTCGATGTCGACGGCGGCCGCCGGACGCATCGACGTGTCCTCGAGCATCGGCGAGACCGTTTCGATGAAACGGTCGCGCAGGCCGGCGGCGCCGGCGGCCAGAACTCCCGCGTCGTGAAGCTCGTCGAGCCCGTTGCCGGAGTCCGGCCCGAACCAGGCGATGCACTGCGGCCAGACACCGGCGATCGCCTCGTTCAATCGTTCGCCGGTCGCCGCGGGCCCCGCGGCCAGCCGGCGGACCCAAGCCCCGGCGTGCACCGAGTGATACTCCTCCTCGGCGAGCACCTTGCGCAGCCGCTGGGTCAGGGGGCGGTAGCTGCCCGCTAACGCCGAGCGCAGGTTCACGGTCAGCAACGTATCAACGAGGGCATTGCTGACCACCAGGTCGACCCAGTCTGCGAACGGCCGATCGAGCGCTCCGATGCTGAACCACGTGCGGCGGTCGGTGTCGCGCGAAGCGTCGCGCGGATCCTCGGGAAGATCGCCGAGAACACCGCGCAGAATACGGGCGTGCCCGAGCTCGAACTGCGCCATCGCGCTGGCCGCGATGTCGGCCTCGAGCTCCGGGGCACCGGTACACCACTCGGCATAACGCAGGCCCAGCAGATGCTTGGTATCCGACATCGCCGTCAGCCAGTTCGCCAGGCTCTGCCGTGCTTCCGCGGCCAGCTCCTCGGGGTTGGCGATCGCCGTCATCACTCCGTCCCCTCGAAGGTGACGAGCGGCTCGAGCTCGATCACCGGGATGAGTGCGCCGCGCTCCACGACGACCATTTCGACCCAGTTTTCCTCGTCGTAGGTAGTGCGCGCGTAGACGCGGGCGAAGTCGGTACTGGTGGCGTTCACCGTACCGACGTGCCCGAGCGGCTCCTCGCGCGTGCTGCGAGCGAACACTTCGTACAGCTGACCTATCGCCATCGTTGCTCCCGAGCGGCCCGGCCGCGGCATCCAGCCAGGTGCTGAAGAACTCCCGATGAGTTGTTCAGCACCCGGCTCGTCAAAGGGAGATGCCGAAGCTCTCGAGCTGCTTTTTCCCGGTCTCGCTGATTCGATCCGGCGTCCACGGTGGCTCCCACACTACTTTCATGCTGACCTCTTCGACCCCGGGCTCGGCGAGGAGCCGCTCGCGGATATCGTCCTGGATGAAGCCCATCGCCGGACAGGCTGTCGCCGTGAACGAGAGATCGACCTCGACCCGCCCGTCGACCTTGCGCAGGTCGTAAATCAACCCGAGGTCGACCAAGCTGACCGGGACCTCGGGATCCATGACCTCACCGAGCGCCGACCACAGGGACGTCGTCTCGGCCTCGCGGTCGTGAGCGCGCTGCCGTTCGCTTTTTGTCGTCGCAACCAGACCCATCACACTTCACCTCAACCTGCAAACCCCCGGGAG
>JADFNY010000011.1 GCA_022563115.1 Acidobacteriota bacterium
TCCCGGCTTCCCGACAGGCCTGGTTGACCGACCCCGCCACCACGTAGTCGGCTCCCATGGCGAAGGCCGCGGCCACCGAATGTGGCGTCGAGATGCCCCCCGCGGCACCAACCCTCAAAGGAACGGCGTAGCCGTGCTCGGCCTGCAGCCGATCGCGCAGAGCGAGCATCGTGGGAAGGAGAGTGATCGCGGGCTGGTTGTCGGTGTGACCGCCCGAGTCCGCTTCCACGGTGAGGTCCTGAGCCACCGGAATAGACTCGGCCATGCGGGCCTGCTCGTCGGTCAGCTCGCCTCGGGAGACCAGCTCCGCCACCATCTTGGTGGGGGCGGGCCCGAGGAACTTCCGTGCGACTTCGATCCGCGACACCTTGGCCACGATCCGATTCGGGGCCATCACCCGGCCCGAGGCGTCGGCGTGGATACCATGCAGCCGGTAGCGCACCAGGGGTAGCGTCAGGTCCATGTACGCCGAGGCCGACACGCGATTCACACCCCGGCGCACATAGAGGTCGGCCACCGCCTCCTCCAGCCGCGGCTCGTAAGGACTGTGGATCAGGTTGAAGCCCCAGGGCAGGCGCCCGAGACGGGTGGAGATGCTGTCGATGGCGTCCTCGACCGGACCCGGAGCGAGCCCCGCGGCGCCGAAGAAGGCGAGCATTCCCGCCCGGCCCATCGCCTCCACCAGCTCCGCCGACGCGATTCCGTTGGCCATGGCCCCGGCCACGTAGCAGAAGCGCACGCCGTGGTCCCGGGCAAAGCTGGCGGAGCCGAGATGTCGAGGCCGGCACGCGGGCGCGACGGCCAGGAGGGGGGCGCCGTCGCCGCCCTGGTCAACGCCCAGCTCGGCCCGCCCCTCGTGGGAAAAGGCGAGCGCGCCGGCGTAGTCGAGCAGATAGAGCGGCCGTCCTACGCGGCTCAAGCCCTCGGAGAGGCTGTCTGAGGCGGGGTACACGCTCGCGGCGGGCCCGCTCCACCATCCCACCTGAGTTCCGGATCTGGTCTGTAAATTAGACATCCCGTGCCCCGTAAATGCGCGTCGTCTGGCCGCTGGCGGCGGATCAGTCGCCGACCCCAGCGTAGCGAACTCCGGCGAGGGAGGCCATGTCGCGGCTCCAGGTCGTGAGATCGTCCACATCGAACTGGTTCAGGTGCGCGTGCCCGCAGGCGCGGGCCATCACCTGCATCAGTTCCACCGCCGCGCTGAGGAAGGTGTTCAATCGGCGGGCCGACTCCTCGATCACGAGGCGGGCGCGGAAATGTTTCTGCTGGGTGGCGATCCCCACCGGGCAGTTGTTGGTGCCCCGTGGCGTCACGCCGGTCTCGCGGTCGTAGCTCCAGCCGTGGACGCCACACACCAGCCGATCGCCTTCGACACGGCCGTCGGCAAGCAAGACGCCGCGATGCAGGCAACGGCCATAGAAGACCGATGCGTCGGTGCCGACCCTCAAGACGACGAGATCGACGCCCGCCACCAGCGCGTAGGCGAGTTTGCCGTCCTCGAGGTCGGTCCACGCCGCAACCCGGGTCCTTCTCTGTGCCGTCTCGCTCAAGTGTCCTCCTCGTTGGGACGAATCAATCAGAAGCGTGATCGAATGGCAATGACTCGGTGCGGCACGGGGTGCGCTTCGACGGAGCGACGACGACCCTAGCGTCCGCCGATCGCTCGAAGCGGGCTAGTCGGGGCCGAACGGCTCCTCTTCGTCCGGGGCGAACACAGCGGGTGGGCTCGTCTCGCCCACGCCGAGCTCGAGGGCCTCGTCGAGCAGGAACAGGTCGGTCAGCAGGGCCCGTAGATGAATCGACGCGTTGAGGTTGTCGATGAGCTGCGAGCTCATGGCGTCGCGGGCGAGGACCATGCTGACGGCCGCGAGCGAGGCCGCGGCGTCTCGCTCTAGTACGTCGACGAAGGGCCCGACGGCGGCGGTCGCGGCGGCCTCACCGTCGTCGCCGGCATCGTCGAGGACGGCGCGCACCGCGTCGCCCATGCCCTCGAGGGCGGCCGCCGTGTTTTCGAGGTGGGAGCGCAGTGGCGAGGCGCCGTCGGTCTGCATGCCGCGAGCAGCGTACGAGAGCATGAACTCGTACGCCGTCTCGATGGTGACCATCCGGTTCTTGAGGTCTTGGCGCGACAAAGGTTCGGATCCCGGTTAGCAGGCCGCGGTGAAAGCTTGATGGGTCTGGTTACGCCACGGCCGCCTCGCATCTGCCCCCACGGTGCCCGTAACGGCACACCCGGGAGTTCTTCAGCACCCTGCTAGTCTCGTGCCGCCCAGCGCTCCGGGTCGTGGTGCTCGGCGTATTTTTCCCGGCTGATCCGGCCGTGGATCATCGACCAGGTGAGCCAGCGCTTCTCGGGCAGGATGGCGAAGTACACGTGGGTGATGATCAGCGCCACGAGTCCGACCGCCGAGAGCCCGTGGACGACGTAGACCCAACCCCAGGTCTGCTCCCCGAACATGTAGGGGTCGCGTGCAAACAGCGGCGTATCGATTCGGAACATCATCAGCACACCGGTGATCATCACGCCGAATCCGGCCACCGCAACGGCGTGGTGGTAGAGCTTGTTCTCCAGCGGATACTTGCCCGGCAAGGCCGGTTCGGACCCCTCCCGCCCGATGCTGCGCCAAAAGCGCCTCCACATGTCGCGGGCGTCGCCGGGCCCGATCCATACGGCCTTCAGATCCATGACGAACGTCGCGTGAACGATGTGGAACAGGATCGAGGCGATCAGAATGAGACCGGCAACCCAGTGGATCGTCAGCCACGGGAACTGGATGCCGAGCAGCGGGAAAAAGGCGGTGATCAGAAGGACGAACATCGCCGCCGACATCGTCCAGTGAAAGAGCCTCGAGCCGAGTGAGTGACGCTTGACGCTTGCCGGTGCGGCATCGCTCGCAACCCCCGTTTCGGCGACCGGTGTCCCCGGGTCGTCGACCACAGGGCTCACCTCAGCGGCCGCTTTCTCCGCCGTCGCGCCGTGGGCCGGAAACCACAGTTTGCGCATCACCAGGTGCCCGCCAACAAACAGCACCCCGAAGATCAGCGCCGCCCACAGCAGGTCCCAGGAGATCCGTACGAGGATCTCCTGGCCCCACGGATTCGAATCGTACTGGAAAAAATCCATGCTTACTGCACCTCGGCGTCGCGGATGGCCCGCTTCACGAGGTTCCGCAGAAGCGGGACCTTGTAGGCGTTCTGGCGCAGCAGGTGTGCTCCCTGGATGGCCATTTCACCGGCCGCCAAGGCGACGTCTTCGTTGATCGGCTGGCCGCGGAGCTGGTCCTCGACGCGGGTCAGGCGCATCGGATACGGCGCTACCGCGTTGACCGCCAAGCGGATGTCCTGAATCGTCCCGCCGCTCGTTTTAATCGCCGTCGCGACGTTGACGAGCGGGAAGTCCCACGACTGCCGGTCGCGTGCCTTCTCGAAGTAGAACGCGCTGTCGGCCCACTCGGCCGGAATGCGAACCGCGGTCACCAGGTCGCCCGGCTTCAGCACGGTCATCCGAGTGATGTCGGTGCTCGGGCCGATGAAGAAGTCCTCAGCGTCGAAGACCCGCTCGCTGCCGCCGCTGCGAACCACGATCTTGGCGTCGAGCGCGATCAACGCCGGCGCCGTGTCGGACGGGTTGACGGCAACGCAACGCGAGGCGCCGAAGATGCAGTGCTCGCGATTCATTGAAGTCGGCGTGTCGGCGTAGCAGATGTTGCCGCCATCCCTGTAGCAGGGCCAACCACCGCGGTAGTACCAGCAGCGGGTGTCCTGGGAGATGTTGCCGCCGATCGTTCCCTGGTTGCGGATCTGCGGCGTCGCCACGGCGTACGCCGCGGTCGAGAGTACGCCGAAGCGCTGCCGGATCGTCTCGTTGGTGACGATCTCGGTGAGCGTCGTCATGGCGCCGATCTCGAGGCCGCCGTCGCTGTCGCGAATCCCCTTGAGCTCCTCGACGCCGCTGACGTCGATCACGACGCGGGGCCGCCGGTGGCGCATCTTGAACCACTCGAAGCTATCGAGCCCTCCGGCAAGCACCCAACCGTCGTCGAAGCGGCCGAGCAAATCGACCGTTTCGTCGATGCTCGCCGGTTGGAAGAGCTCGAAGGCCGCCATCATGTCGCGGATAATCGCCATCGTTCTCCTCCTTTCCTAGATGTGAGCCGTGAGGCCGCGGAACGGTTGCGGCTGGTCTTCGAGGGCGGCCATGATCATGTCGGTGGTAATCGGCGTGCGATTGAAGCCGACGCCGCCGAGCGCATCTTCGATGGCGCCGGCGATCGCTCCGGCCCCCGCTCCCATAGGCGGCTCTCCGATTCCCTTGCACCCCACGGGGTTGAACGGATCGGGCTCGTCGACCGCGACCACATCCATGTCCAGCGGCACGTCGAGAATCGTCGGCGGCTTCGCCATATGGAATCCCTTGGTGAAGGGCACGCCCCACTGCGGGTCGTAGACCCACTTCTGGCTGCGCGCCACGCCGAACCCCTGGATGCTGCCGCCGAGCACCTGGGCACGGAGGCTGCGCGGGTTCAGCACCGTGCCACAATCGGTGGCGCCGACGTACTCGATGATGTCGACCATGCCGGTTTCGATGTCGACCTCGACACGCGCGAAGCCGACGACCCACGACTGCAGCCGTCCGCCGCGCTCGAAGTTGTCCCTCGAGACGCCCATCAGGCCCTGCCCGACGAGGGCGGTGGCCGAGGCCACCGTCATGTCGTTGAGATCCTCGGGCAACTCGTGTCCATCGAAGATACCGCCGAGCTCGATGGCGCGCGACGCGGCGCGATTGAAGCTCATCGTTCGGGCGCGATCCGAGGCGTGAACGACCCGTCCACCGGTTACTTCGTACTCGGCCGGCGAGCCGCCCAGGTCCATCGCCGCGATCTGCTGGAGCTTGCGCTTCAGATCGAGGCCGGCGGCCCAGTTGGCGCGGGTGTGGGCGTGGGTCGTCTGGCTGCCGGCCTGCACCGAGCTCCAAGGCAGGTGCCGGCTGGTGTCGCCCCAGATGATCTCGCACTGGTCCCAGGAGATATCGATGCACTCGGCGGCCGCCTTGCCGGTGTCAGCGATCGAGTGGGTGCCGAGATTACCGATGCCCTGATGGATGTACAGCTTGCCGTCGGGCCGCAACACGGCGAGCCCGTCGAAGCCGAAGCTGCCGGCGGTGTACGGGCTCGCCGCCACACCGATGCCGGTGACCTTCGTGCCTTCTCGCCGCCCCGACATGGCCGACTTCCGCGCCCACTCGAACCTCTCTGCGCCCAATTCGAGTGCCTCACGAACGAAGCAGCTCGATAGTTGGGTCTGGGCCGGACCCATGGTGGCGTTGTGGCCCGGCAAGTTGGCGCGTAGATGGTCGACCCTATCGATCCCGAGCTCCCGGCACGCCTTATCCATGAGCGGGGCCATCATCGCGACCTCTTGCACACCCCCCGGCCCGCGCTGGGCGCCGCGGGGCGGCGTGTTGGTGAAAATCGTGATGCCCCGGAAGCGCATGTTCTCCGGCTGGTAGGTCAGGTGCGCCATGGTGGCGGCCGTGTTGTGGTCCCCCTGGCTGCCGTAAGGGCCGTTGTCCTGCACGATGTACATGTCGATGGCGGTGACCCGACCGTCACGGCGCATGCCGATCTTGATCCACGACTGGAATCCGGGTCGGGCCCGGCCGAAGTAATTCTCCTCGTCGCGCGTCACCCGGAGCATCACCGGGCGGCCCGTCTTGCGGGCGAGCAGCGCCGGGATCGGCATGTTGACGGTGCCGGAGATCTTGCTCCCGAAGCCGCCGCCGCAATACTCGCCCACCACTACGACGTCGGACGGATCGATGCCGACACCGCGCGCCACCGGAGCCACCGTGCGCGCCGTGCTCTGCGTCGAAACGTGGATGTGGAGCTTTCTGCCGCGCCAGTACGCCATGCAGCTCCGCGGCTCGAGCGGGTGGTGGGTTTGCGACTGGTGGAAGACGTTCTCCTCGATGATAACGTCGGCCTCGGCGAAGCCGGCATCGATATCGCCGATCGACCATTCCCTGGTCGGCTCGCCCATGGGGAGGCCGTCCTCGCCGGCGGCGGCCCAAACCTCCTGCGACCACTTGCGCGACTCAAGCACTGTTTGGTCCTCAACGCGCATCGAGATGTTGCCGTCGACGCGGGCGTCGGGGCCACCGGGCCGCAGGCTATCGAGCGGATCGATCACAAAGGGCAGGGGCTCCAGACCGATGCCGATCCTGTCGATGGCGTCGGCCGCCGTCGTCTCGTCGACCGCGGCAACCGCCAGAATCGGCTCGCCTTCGTAGAGTGGCTCCATGGTCAGAGCTCGCTCGTCATTCGGGGCCCCGCGACCCTCGGGCAGATCGTCGGCGGTCAGGATCGCTTCGACCCCAGGCATCGCCAACGCGTCGCTAGCGTCGATGCGGGTGACCCGGCAATGCGGCATCGGGCTAACCAGCAGCTTGGCGAACAGCATCCCTTCGGCGCGGAAATCCTCGGCGTACTTTGCCCGCCCGGTGATCTTTGCCTCCAGATCGGGGGGGCCGAAGTTCTTGCCGATCAGCTTGAAATCAGCCATTGGAGCTCACCTCCGTCGGGATTCCCTCGCGCATATAGTCAGCGGCCCGCATGCAGGAGTCGAGAATCTTGTCGTAGTCGCAGCAACGGCACAGGTTGCCGGATATGCCCTCGGCGGCCTCCCGCCGGGTCGGGTTGTCGTTGGTTGCCAGGAACCCGGTCATCGCCATGATGAAGCCCGGGGCGCAAAAGGCGCACTGGAAACCGGCCTCGTCCATCACCGCCTGCTGCACCGGGTGGAGCTCGCCGGTCGGACTCGCTAGCCCCTCGATCGTGGTGACCTGGCGCCCGCGAATGCTGTGGGCGAGGATCGAGCACGAGTATTGTGGCACCCCATCGACCAACACCGTGCAGGCGCCGCACTCGGCCCGGTCGCAGCCGAACTTCGTGCCGGTGAGGCCGAGCTTGTAGCGCAGCACCATCGCCAGCGTGTCTTGCGGGATCACGTCCACGTGGCGCAGCTGGCCGTTGATGCTCAGTGAAATGAGTCGCTCGACCGACCCCTGGGCGCCGGCCTGCGCGTATGCCGCCGAAGCGCCGCGAAACAGGTATCCGGCCGAGTAAGCGGCGGCGCCGCTGGCGATGACCCCCTTGATGAAGGATCGCCGCGACACCGCGCGATGGGTCGCTGTGATGATCTCCACGTTCGACATCGAGGAATTCCCCAAGTTTGCATGCCCCCCGCGGGCGAGGAGGGACATTTCGGTGCCCCTTTCCTACCACGTTCTTGCGGCGGCATCCACGGGAAGACGATCAAGAAAAAGCCGACCCACGTCTCCCGAATCGTAGGCAGGCCGCGGTGGAAGTGTGATGGGTCTGTGGAAGTGTGATGGGTCTGGTGACGCCGTCAGCTCCGACTCGACCGGCTCACTCATCGGCCTCCAGCATTTCGACGAGCCTGCGGACCGCTTCGCGGACGAACGCCGGGTCCTCGGCGTCGGCGTCGATCTCGACGACGTCCACGCTCGGCGGCAGGCCCGCCTTCAGGGCGTCGAAAAACGCCTCGTCACCCACGGGGTCGTGCAGCGGGCCGCCGGCGATCGAGTAGCGCCCGACACCTCGAAGCGGAAGCATGAAGACGGCCTTGCCCTCGGTGCTCTGCAGCCGCTTGCAGATCTCCTCGGCAACCTGGACGATCTCCTGACGATTCAAGCGCGGGACGAAGATCACCGGGCTGTGAAATACATGTTGGTGGTTGCGGTACTTCTTCGGGACGACATTGGCCTCGACGAAGAGACCCAGGTGCTCGGCCCCACCGGGGCAGATGACCTGAGGCAGCCCCAGGCTGCCAGCCACCGTGAGGCGCTCGGGACCGCCGGCACGGAGACCTCCGAACACGTCGTCGGCGATCTCCCCGAGGGCGTAGTCGAAGACGGCGCCGACCACCCCGTCCTTCATCAGCTGCTCCATCGCCCGCCCACCCGACCCGACGGCGTGGAAGACGACTACCTCATAGCCGGCTTCACGGAAATACTCGAGGGCGCGGGTGGCACCCTCGGTGAGAACACCGAGGTTGGTCATCGCGATCAGCGGCTTGCCGCCGCTGCCAGCCTCGACGGTCCCCGCGCAGAGCGACATCCCGTAGGCGGCGGCGGCGGCGTTGGCGAGAATTCGCTCCGTGAAAGGATTCAAGCCCATCAAGTCGCTCACCGAGAACATCATGGTGATGTCCTTGATGCCGACGAACGGCGACGTATCGCCGGAGGCGACCGTCGACACCATCAGTTTCGGGAAGCCATACGGCAGCGACTGCATCACCTGGGTACAGGACGACGTGCCCTGGGTCCCACCGATACCGAGAACGGCGTGGGCCTGGTCGGCGCCGACGAGCTCGAGCAGGATCTTCGTCGCACCGGCGACCATGATCGGGGCCGCCGTCTCCCGGGTGGGATTCTCGAGCAGGGTCCGCAGCTCGACGCCACCGGCCGCGGCGACCTTTCCCCTATCGACCTCCACCGCAATCGACGACTCTCCGAGCACGCCGATGTCGATGAGCGTGGCCTTTCCGCCGAGCGATTCGATCTGACCGCGCAGGTACTCGGCCTCCTCGCTCTTGGTATCGAGCGTCGCCAGTACGACGACCGTCTTGCTCAAGGCTTCTCGTGGGCCCAACCGAGGATGAAGATCGGTTGGCTCACGACTCCTCGTCGGCTCGATCGCGGAACTTCAGGCTCGCGAACTCCTGCGCCGCCTCGAGCACCGCCCGCTCGATGGGCAATCGCTCGGTCGATGAGCCGGTCCAGAAGCCATGCCCGGAGGTATGGTCGAGCATGTACTGGGCATCCTCGGGGGTCTCCATCGCCGCTCCATGGGCTACGAGAATCGTGTCGGGCGCGAGCTCGCGGACTGCCTCGTAGACCTCTTCGGTCCGCCGGGCGGTCTCCTCGATGGCCTCCCCGGAGTCGTAGCCGACCATGCCGCCCTTCGTCGTGCCGGCGTGGAAACAGAAGATGTCGGGACGGGCCTGCTCCACCACCTGCACGCTGTCCTCCATGTCGAAGGCAAGCGCCACGGTGACCATCTCCATCTTCTTGGCCAAACCGAGCATGTCGACCTCGTTGTCGAACGTGATGCCGCTCTTGACCAGCACCTTGTAGATGTTGCTGTCCTTGTCGATGTAGCTGATCGAAGGTCCGATGTTGGAGACCGCGACCACACCCATCGACTTGAGGCGCTCCAGCACGGTCCGCATGTCGCGCAGCGGATCGTTGGCGTTGATGCAGGCGCAGACGAACGCGTCGCCCGCCAGAGCCGGCATGATGTCTTGCTCGGTGTAGTCGAGCGTCTGCTGGTTGGAGTCGAGGATGGGCCACATCATCGACATCGTGCCCATGCCATTGGCCCGCAGCCGGGCGCCCGAAAAAGTGTTGATGCAGTCGACGCCGGCCTTCTCGAGGAGCTTGGCGACCAGGCCATTGCCGGCACTGGCGATGAAGATCGGGACACGGCCGGCGACCTTGGCGCCCAGTTTCTCCAGTATCTCCTCGCGTGAGGTACGCGGAACGATCATGTTGTCTCCCTGGTGGGCGCGACGGTGGCGCGTAGCAGGCCGTACCACGACCTGCTAGTTCACCACCCTCATCACCCCTCGCATCGTCTGCCAATGATTGGGGAAGGTGCAGAGGAAGTCGTAATCGCCGGGCTCTGTCGGGGCAGTGAACTCGAGCACCTGGAACTCCCGGTAGTTCAGCAGCTCCGTGGCGATGATGACCTTGTCGCTGTCGGGCAGGAACCCCACCGCGAAACCGAGCGCCCCGAGCTCTTCCGCCGCGGCGGCGATTTCCTCGGCGGAGCCCGGCTGGCCGATGATCAGGTTGTGCGGCGTATAGTCCGGATTCTCGAACCATATCTTCACGCTCTCACCGGCCTTCACCGTGAACGAGGTGGTATCGAATCTCATCTGATCGATGAGTGTCTTGATCACGATCGCGTCCGCATCCGGCTCGACATTCGCGACCGCATCATCGTCGAGGACGGAGGTGAAATCGAACGGTTCAGCGGCGTTGTGGTCCCACAGCTGCTCGACCCTCTGCGCCGCGATGCGAGCGTGGGCCACGGGTGAATAGAGCACGAGATTGAGCAGGTCGCGGTTGACCACGTTGTGCTGCTGGTGCACCCACAGTGCCTCCAAAACGTGGTGCGCATCGGCCTCGCTCGTCGGGTCGAACCGCTGCAGCCATTCCTCGGTGGCGGCGATCACCTCGGCGGTGTCGCGCTCCGAGAGCTCGATGCGAGCCCGATGGCGGATGCCGTTGATCGGGCTCTCGAGGGCGGCGAGGAGCTCCGGGATCGGCCGCCCATCGATCTCCACGTGTTCCTGGAGGGGCCGCCCAGGCACCGTGATGCGGTAGACGCGCCCGTGGCGGTGATCGCGGCTCGGATCGCGGATGTTGTGTTGCATGTGCCCGATGATCGGGTTGGCCCAATCCGAGACGTAGAGCGCTCCGTCGTCGCCGATCTCGAAGTCGGTGGGGCGGAAATTCGGGTCGGCGGAAACCAACAGGTCGTCGGTCTCCGTGCCGTTCACGTCGCCGGTCTCGGTATCGAAGGCCAGGGTGTACTGCTTGATTCCCAGGAAGGCGATGGAGTTCAGGATCAGGAAGTTGCCCTGGTTGCTGTCGGGAAAGTGTGCCGAGGAGAGAATCCCGCTGGACGGCACCGGACGGACGGTGTGCTGCAGCAACGGGCGCATGCTGAAGCCGCCGTCGCGGTCAGGTTTGACCTGGTAGGCGGCGCCGCCGGTGGCGTCGGTGGCGTAGTGGTAGCCCCAGTAATCGAAGCTGATGCCGTGCGGGTTCGGGTTGTTGACGGCGTGGAAGCTGAACTCGCCGGTGCGCGGGTTGAAACGGTACATGCCGGAGGCGCCGGACTCCTGGTTGGAGCTCCAGGGCGTCTCCACATTCGAGACGTTGAATATGCCCCGCTGGTAGTAGATGAAGCCATCCGGCCCGTAGACGAAGTTGTTGGCCGAATGGTGCGTATCGGCTGACCCCAGACCTCCGAGCAAGCGGATGCGGACGTCCGCCACGTCGTCGCCGTCGGTGTCCTTGAGAAACAAGATGTCCGGCACCGAGGCGACGATCACGCCGCCGTTCCAGAACTCGAAACCGGTCGGGTTGTGGACGTAGGCGAAGGTGATGGCCTCGTCGGCGACACCGTCGCCGTCCTCGTCGGGCAGGATCAGCAGGCGGTCGTCCATCTCCTTGGTCGGCTCCCACTTGGGGTAGGTCGCCCAGGTGGCAACCCACAGCCGGCCCCGGGTGTCGACGCCCATCTGCACCGGGTTGACGAGCTCGGGGAACATCTCCTCCGAGGCGAAGAGATTGGCGTACATGCCCGCCTGCAGCGTCATTTGCTCGATCCCTTCCTCGCCGGTGAGGTAGTCGAGCGTGCCGGTCTTGCTGACGCCATCTTGCAGCTGCGGCTCGTCGAGGTTGGTGATGACCTCGACCGGCTGGGGCACGTTGGAGTCGTCGGCCTGGATGGATTCGCCCGCGGCGGCGGCCCAGATCACCGCATCACGGTTGGCGGTCATGTAGTCGAGCTGCACGAGCTCGTTTTGCAGGACCTCGAAATTAGTTTGACCGTCGGTGAACTCGAGCGTCGAGCGGGTGCCCCACACGTCGTTGCCGTCGGTGGCACGGTAACGGTTGAACCAGTGCCGGTTCTTCTCGAGGACAGCCACACGGACGGTCTCGACGGTCTCTATGTCCGCGGCCGGTGGCCGGCCCAGCAACGACTCCACGATCACCTCGGCGATCCGCCGGTTGCCGTCGCCATTGAGGTGCACGCCGTTGATGGTCAGGGGTGTGGCAGCGTCCGCATAGAGATCCTGCGAGGGGCCGAACAGGTCGACGTAGCGCAGGTCTTCGTCGGCCGCCACGGCCTTCATGGCTTCCGTGTAGGCAGCGAGCCGCGCGTTGTTCTCGCGGCCGTCCGGCAGATTCGGATCGTGCAGGTCCTCGTGCGCGACGGGTGAGAACAGCACGATGCGCGGCGCGCCCCGGCCCGAGTAGTTCTGCGTCCGCGTGTGGTCGATCCACTCCGTCAGCGCCGCCCCGAACTGTGCCGGCTCGCCGTCGAACGACTCGTTGTAGCCGAACATCGCGAAGATGACGTCGGCCTGCGAAAGCGCGAGGTACTCGTCGGGGGTCATGAAGCCTTGGCTGCGCGGGCGATGGTCGATGCGGTCGCCGGTGAAGCCCTGGTTCCGGATGACGAGTTGAAGCCCCGGAAGTTCGGCCTGCAGATAGGCCTCGAGCCAGCCGTCGTGTTGCATCCGATCCGCCAGCCCGTTGCCGATGATGACGACGTGGTCGCCCTGCTGGAAGAACGTCTGGCCCGGCCCGCACGCGGCCGCGATCGCGACCACCAGCGCCAGCGAAACGATGCGGCCGAGCAACCTCATGGCGGCTGGACCCCGAGGCAACGGCCGCGACACCCTGCAGATGTTTCGCTTCGTCATTGCCCGTCCCCTCCGGCGACCTGCGATCACTGGCGCTCCCGAGTCGGTTTGTCGGGCGCCATGATCGGCGTGTCCCAGCCGGCCAGGTCAGCGGGCTTGACGCCGCGTCGGTAGCCGTCGAAGCCGAAGACCACGGGATTGTAGGGCCCGACCAGGGACACGTCGATGTCCGCCCTGATGGAGTCCTCCATGCCTGCGGTCCAAAGCGCGGCGTTGATCAGCAGGCGGCGAAAGCCTGGGTTCAGGAAGTCCTCGGAAGCACCGTGGGTGGTGGTGAAGACGCGAGCCTGGCTGCCATCCCCAGCTTCGTAGGTGCGCGTCCAGGCGACCGGCAACAACTCCTTGTCGGGGTCGGGCGGAGAGTCGGCATTCATGCCGTTGAGGACCTGTCCGAAGGCGAGGACCACGGACCCCGGCATCGGGTCAGCCCTGTATCCGGCGGACTGCACGTGCACGTCGCGCACGCCTCGAAGAATCGGATGGGTTGCCTGATCCTCATCGGGGAGAAGCCTCGAGCTCTGCTCATGGTTGGTGCCATAGTGCCCCACCCAGGTCTCGCCCAGGACCTGGCGGCCGAAGCCGTTCTCGTACTCGTCGCCGGCGTAATCCCATGAGTACTTCGCAAAGGGGCCGGCGGCGATCCTGAAGGCGTGCGTCGAGGTGCGAATACCGAGAACCGGGCCGCCGCGCTCGAGATAGTCCACCACGTGCTGCATCTGATCGGCAGGGAAGTCCTGAAAGCGCAGACCGACGATCAACAGGTCGGCGGTGTCGAGCGCCTCGAGGCCAGCGATGTTCGAGCTCCCGGGCTCGATGAAGCCCTCATCGTCGAGGGTGAAAAAGACGCTGCACTTGAAGCCGAGGTTCCTGGCCAGCACCCGTGCCATCGCGGGCAGGATCTCTTCGGAGCGGTACTCGTGGTCTCCGGCGATCAAGACGATGTGTTTGCCCGCCCCCGGTCCCTCGGCGCCTTCGTAGACCACGAGGTGGGGATACTCTTGCGCTGCGGGATTGGGGGAGGTCGCCGCGACGACGACCATCGGCAACAACGAAAGTGCCGTCACCAGGGCGGCCCGCCGCCCGTTTCTCTCGGTCAATCCTCGTAGATCCATCGGTGCCACCTCGCTGACGTGGTTGACGACGCAAGGACACACCTTGCCCCCGCCGACGGGATGCCACAAGGCTGGATCTACTGTCTCACCATGAGAAGACGCTTGCCGTCAGACCGGCAGGATTGTAATCGGAAAGCTCGTAGAAACGCGTATCTACCTGAACCGCACCTCGTCGATCTGGAAGGAGAAGTGAGCTTGTAAGACTTGGCGCGTTTTCTTTCTCGCTGCGACCCCACTCGGCGTCCATCCAACGCGCCGAGGCGACGTGCAGCGCCCAGCTTTGCGATGCTCCCACAACAAACCGATGTAGAGGATTGCCCCGAGGGCAGACAACGCCACCAGCAACCCGCCCATCCAGGTCATCAGCACGCCCGGCCAGCTCAACAGGTCCCGGTAGACGCCGAGGAGCGATTCCGCCGGTAGCAGGTCGGGGCCCATTCAGCGCGTTCCCTCACGTACCGATCCGGTGAGCGCTCGGAGGAAGGCAACGAGCGCCCGCTTCTCATCAGCTGTGAGATCCAGCGGGCGGATGTCGTCATCGAGAAACGGGTTGGGGGTTCCACCGCCGTCGTAGAAATCGACCACCTCCTCGAGGGTGCCAATGCTGCCGTCGTGCATGTACGGTGCGGTGCGCGCCAGCTCGCGCAGCGTTGGTGTCTTGAAGGAGCCCTTGTGCTGGTCCAGGCCGGTCACCCGGAAGCGCCCCGGATCGGTGAGTTCGCCGTCGTCCCACGCCACCCCCGTGTTGTGGAACTCCTCGTCGGTCACATTGGGGCCGACATGGCACGCATTGCAGTTGCCCTTGCCGACAAAGATCCGCAGCCCTTCGGCCTCCTCGGGGCTGAGGGCACGCCGATCGCCGCGGCGAAAACGATCGACCGGCGAGTCGCCCGCCAAGATGCTGCGAACGTAGCTGGCCAACGCCCAGGCAAGGGTCTCGGCATCAGGCGCTCTGCCGAAGGCGCGGTCGAAGGCTTGCTGGTAGTCGTCGCTCTGCTGCAGACGGGACACAGCCAGGGCAATCTCGTAGGCGAGCTCTGATTCGCCCTCGATGGGCTGGAGAACCTGCTCCTCCAGGCTCCCGGCGCGACCGTCGAGGAAGTGGCTGGCTCCGTAGCCGCGGTTGACCAACGTCGGGGTGTTGCGGGTGCCCTGCCGACCTTGCACGCCCTCGGCGAGCCGCCTTCCGTCGGTAAAGGCGCGCTCCGGAACGTGGCAGGTCGCACAAGCCTTGGTCCGATCCACCGACAACCGGGTGTCGAAAAAGAGCTGCCGTCCCAGGGCAAGCTTGGCCGCGGTTATCGGGTTCTCCTCCGGTACCGGCATGTAGAGGTCGAGGCCGAGGGGGACATCATGACGAACCCTCGTTGACTTCCCAGCCGAGGCGGCGACGTCCTGCTCCTCCCTCTGCCCTCCCGCCTGGCCCACGAAGATCGCCGACCAGACCAGCGCGACCGCTGCTACCATCCACGGCGCCCTCATCGCTCCAGCTCCCTCGTCGTGCAGCAGCCGCGTCAGCGACGCTGGCTCGAGGATTGCTGTCCTTCCAGCGCCGCGGCCAGCGGATCGGCAATGATCATGACCTGGGCGCTGGTCGCCTGGATCGTGAAGAGGATGCGGTCGCCGGCCGGTGACAAGAGGAAGGCACGCATGGCGTAGACCTCCAACATCGTCCCCATCGTTTTCGAGAGCACCTCGCCGGGATCGAGTTCAACTTTCGTCTCGTTGCCGGTACCCACATCGACGATGCAGATTCCCTTCTGATCGTCGCTCGATTCATAGTTCTGTCCACAATCGATCGCCAGGTGCCAGCCATCAGGCGACCAGCTCCGCGAACCTGCGTTCCGCTCCGGAGCCAGGCGCCGCACCGATCCCGTCTCGCGCGACAACACCCAAATCTCCCTGTCACTGCCAAAAGCGAGCTCGCCACCGTCGGGCGAGAGCGCCAGCCGCCGAATGCTCTCCTCGAGCGTGTGTAAGACCTCTTCTGCACCCGTTGCCAGGTGGTGCTCGATTAACAAGGAGCTCTCGAGTAGATCGTCGGAGACCTGGACGTAATAGAAGCTGTCGCCGGTTGGCGACCACTCGAAGGCCCTGCCATTGTTGAGGGTCTTCTTCGGCAAGGGCGTGGTCTCCCAATCCCCCTCAGCCAGCTCCGCGCGCACGAGGATCGGCCGGCGCTGCCGGTCTCGAGCCATAAATGAGATGCCGGTGCCGTCTGGCAGCCAGCGCAGGGCCGTCATCCGATAGTGCACGCCCTCCGGTATCCTGTATTCGCGCGCTCGCCCCCCGTCGAGGGGCTGGATCACGACGCGCGCCGATGCCGAGCTCGCGTCAGCCAGGAAAGCGATCTCCCGGCCGTCGGCCGACCAGAGGGGAAACTCCAAGGAACCTCCTGTGTCGGGATACGGGATCAGCTGCGCCTCGCCCGTCTTTTCGCCGCTCTGCGGATCGATCGGGACCGTGTAAATGTTCCGGATGCTCACGTTGGTGGCGTAGGCGAGCTCGTCACCGGCCCAACCCACGAAACGGCCCTCCCAAGGCGCCCGTACCAGAAACGGCGTTCCGGCACGCCGGCCGTCCTTGACGGGCAGCGCCCACAGTCCGTTGGTGCCGCTCCGGTCGCTCGTGAACAACACGTGGTTGCCGTCGCGCGACCAAAAGGCATCGCGGTCGGCCGCCGGATGATCCGTGAGCTGCACCTTCTCGGAGCCGTCGGTGGCCAGCAGGAACACGTCGCCATCCCTGCCATCCTCCTGGATCAGCAAGAAGCGACCGTCAAGCGAGGCTTTCTCCCCAACGTCCGGAAAGGCTCCCTGCCACGGCGTGGTTCGGAGCTGGGTGAACGATCCATCCCTCAACGACACCAGTCCCAGGGCGAGCGACCCGTCGTCCTGCCGGGCGGACACGACCAAGGCGCTGCCGTCGCGCAGCCAGTCGGAAACCCCCACGGCGCGCTCATTCCTGAAGATCACCTCTGGGGTCTCACCAGGGACGACAACGCGAATCTCATTGATTCCGTCGGGCGTCCCCTGCGAGTAGGCCAAGCGTCGGGAGTCGGGCGCCCAGATCGGGGCACCAGCGCTACCGTTGTTCTTCGCCCACTCCAGATCGGTAACCCAGGTGATCTCGCCCGTCTCGTAGTCAATGACCCCGACGTTCATACCTTTCCCGTCTATCGCCATGAAAGCTCCGCGGCTGCCGTCGGGCGCGACGCTCCAGGTGAAGCCGGGCTCGGGAAGCTCGCGCGGCTCATCTTGCAAGGTCGCGGCACCCAGTTCGGCCAGCGCCTCGCGGGCGGCCTCGACGATCTCGCGATATGACGGCTCGTCGGCGTAGTCGCGGATCACCCGCTCGAAGGCCGAGGAGGCCTCGGGGCTGCCGAGCTTTTCGTAGCAGATGCCGATCTGTAGCAGCGCCCGTCCCGTGGTTGCCCGGTCGGCGCCCGAGTGGTTGAGGACTTCGCGGTACTTCGCAATCGCCCCTTCGAGATCGGCTTCGACTTCCTCGAGATGGAGCGCGGCGCCCAGCAGCGCCTCTGGGTTTTGGGCCCGTTGGCCGGCGGCCAGCGCCAGTGCAGGGATCAACACAAACAGCCCGATGATTCTGCTAACGCGCTTGAACGTGGTCGTGGTTGTCATGGCGATGTATCTCCTCGAGTCGTGGCCGCGGCATGCGCCGCTTCCGCTATCGGACATATCGCCACGCTAACGATTCCGGCGGGCCGCTGGGTCAAGCTCGGTTCAAGCTTCATTCAAGATCTCACCCGCTCATTCATCGAAGCGGTAGCCCATGCCGCGCACCGTGATCAGGTGCCGGGGGTGGGAGGGATCGGCCTCGATCTTGCCGCGCAGGTTATTGACGTGGGTGTACACGACCCGGTTGCTCAAGAACACCTCCGTGCCCCAAACCTGCCCGATCAGCTCGTCAATGCTCAGCACCTGCCCGCGGTGGGTCAGGAAAACGCGCAGGAGCCGTAGCTCGAGCGCGGTGAGCGCAACCTCGTCGCCGTTGCGCCAGGCCCGGCAGCCGGCGAAGTCGACCTTGAAGTCGCCGAACTCGTAAGTATCAGGAAGCTCCTCCGATGGTGGCGCCGTCACCGGCGCGTTGGCGCGCCGTAACACCGCCTTGATCCGAGCCACCAGCTCGCGGGCACGCCCGTACGCTGCTCCATTCCGGCGGCGTCCAGAACTTCAGTCGGCGATGCTGAATCGGCCTGTGGCTCTGTTGGCACGAGCTCCCGGCCCCGAGCGAGGGCTTCACGATAGTCCTCGAGCTCCAGGGCGAGGCTCTGACCGTCGGCCAGCGGAATGAGGACGATGTTCATCGCCGCAACGGTGCCCCACCCGGACCGCCGTGCTCCAATAGATGTTCCCTAACCTTTTTTGGAGCATCTGGCCGCATCAGAAATCGGCCACGGTCGTCGCGGAACGCATCGATTACGCCACGTTTGATGTACCGGCGCACTGTGAGCTCGGCAACTCCCGCCGCGATCGCCACCTGCCTTATTGTCAGAAAATTTCCTTCTCTCATTGCGATTGCCCCATGCTGGTGCTAATCTTTGGATAACTCTAACGTATAATCCGAGTCCGTTAAGATAATGGCAAGAACCAGTAAACGGCAAGGGCGCAAGAAAGTAACGAGCAATGCGTTATTGCCCGAACGCAGCTATATCGATACTGCGCTGGAATTCGCCAACAGTTTTCCGTTCGGGTCCGTAAACGAGGCTCAGGCGATTTATCGAGAAGTGACTGGAATCAGTTTTGACGTGGTTGGTCCGGACCGGTCCGACTACTGGAAGAATTGGCTCAGCAAAATCCGTAAAGAGCAACGAGCCGTACGCGAAATACT
>JADFNY010000288.1 GCA_022563115.1 Acidobacteriota bacterium
AGGCGACTTCATGCGGCAACGGCGCTGGGGGGGACGCGGCGGCGCGTGCTGCTCGTTGGCGCGGGTCGCGCGGGCGTGCTCTGCGTTCGGGAAATCCGGTCCCGCGGTGACATGGAGTTGGACCCCGTGGGGTTCGTGGACGACGATCCGTTCAAAGCAAACTCGGTGATCGGGGGTGTGCCGGTCCTGGGGGTTACCGACGACATCTCGGATCTCGTGCGGCGGTACGACATCGATCACGTCGTGATCACGATCGCAGAAGCTGAACCGGCGAGGATTCGCCACATCGTCGAAGTCTGCGAGCGGATACCGATCAAAGTTCGGACCATTCCGGGGTACTACGATTTGCTGCAAGGCAACGTGTCGATTCGCCGGATCCGCGATGTCGAACCCGACGATCTCCTCGGCCGCGATGCCGTCGAGCTCGATGTCGACGCTTTGCAAGACTTCTTGAGCGGTAAGCGCATCATGGTCACCGGTGCCGGTGGGTCTATAGGTTCCGAGTTGGCCCGGCAGATCGCGCGGTTTCGACCGTCACGCTTGCTGCTCGTCGAGCGCTCCGAATACGCATTGTTCGAGATTGATCGCAAGCTCACCGAGTTGTGGCCGGAGCTCGACATCTTGCCGCGGCTCGGCGACGTCTGTGACGAGCATCGCATGCGGGGATTGCTTCAGCATCACAAACCCGACGTCGTCCTCCACGCCGCGGCCCACAAGCACGTAACGATGATGGAGAAGCAGCCGGCCGAGGCGATCAAGAACAACGTATTTGGCACCACAACGATCGGCGATTTGTCGGGCGAGCACGGGGTCGGAACGTTCGTGCTCATCTCTACGGACAAGGCGGTTCGTCCTACTTCCGTCATGGGAGCGTCCAAGCGGGTTGCGGAACTGATTGTCCAGGACCTCGATTCGAGGTATGCGACGAGGTTTATGGCAGTGCGGTTCGGAAACGTGCTGGGTTCGACGGGTTCAGTCGTGCCGATTTTCACCGAGCAGATCGCCCGTGGCGGTCCCGTAACCGTTACGCATCGGAATATGACCCGGTATTTCATGTCGATCGCCGAGGCAGCGCAACTTGTGCTCGGTGCCGCAGCGATCGGTGAGGGCGGCGAGATCTTCGTGCTCGATATGGGCGAGCCGATGTCGATTGTGGAGCTTGCCGAGAAGATGATCCGGCTATCCGGCTTCAAGCCTTACGACGACATCGACATCGTCTTTACCGGGGCGCGCCCGGGCGAAAAACTCACGGAACAGCTCTCTAATCTCGCCGAAGACCTGACGCCGACAACCAACGCCAAAATCTTCATTGGCAAACTGTCCGCATACGACTCGTTCGCACTGTCCCGTGGGGTTTCACAGCTGCGAGCCATCGTCCTCTCCGGCGACAGCGTCCGGCTGCGTGCGTTTCTCAACGAGTTTCTGCCGGAGGCGAATCTGGAGGACACCATATTCAGGGGCAGCGACGAATTTCCTGCGATCCTGGAAGAGGAGGCTAGCAGGGGCTAGGGGGGGCGTTTGGTGGCCCGAAGGCAGACGGTTCGCCACCGCACGACCGCCCGGGGCCCAAGCTGATACGCTCCGACCTTATGGATCCTCTTGTTGGGGTGGTGGGCTGCGGCTACTCGGGCCGTAATCTCGTCCGCGTTTTCCACGACATCGGTGCGCTCGCCGCCGTCTGCGACGCCGACGCCGATCTCGCCGCCGAGTTCGCCGAAGCACTCGGTGCCGGCGCGCAGCCTCGACGAAGCGCTCGCCGACAACACCGTCCAGGCGGTCGCCATCGCGGCGCCCACGGCCGTCCACGCCGATCTCGCCGGCCAAGCGCTGCACGCCGGCAAGCACGTCTTCGTTGAAAAGCCCATCGCGCTGCGCGTCACCGAGGCCGCGGAGCTCATCGCCGTTGCTGCGGAGCACGACCGCGTGCTCATGGTCGGGCATCTGCTGCAGTACCATCCGGCGTTTCTGGCGCTGCGCGAGCTCATCGATGCTGGCCGTCTCGGGCGCCTGCAGTACATCTATTCGAACCGCCTCAACCTCGGAAAAATCCGCCGCGAGGAGAACGTCTTCTGGAGCTTCGCGCCGCACGACATCTCGATGATCCTGGCGCTGACCGGCGAGATGCCGAGCGCGGTAACCGCCAAGGGCGCCAGCTACCTGCACAAGGTCATCGCCGACGTCACCAACACCTACGTGTCATTTCCCAGCGGGGTCAACGCGCACATCTTCGTCTCCTGGCTGCACCCCTACAAGGACCAGAAGCTGGTGGTGGTGGGCAGCGAGGGCATGGCGCTGCGGCCCGTCGTGCGTGTTTACCAACGTCATCAACCCGCGCACCGAAGTGGAGCGCAAGGACGAGTTCCGCGACACCCGGGTAGGGAAGGGCGCCACCATCGGTGCCAACGCCACCATCATCTGCGGCAACGACCTGGGCGAGTATTCCTTTGTCGCCGCCGGCGCCGTGGTGACCCGCGATGTCCCCGCTCACGCCCTGGTGGCCGGCGTACCGGCGAAGCGCGTCGGCTGGATGAGCCCGGCGGGCGAGCGGCTCGGTGAGGACATGGTGTGCCCGCGAACCGGGCGGGAGTTCGAGGAGCGGGACGGCGCGCTGGTGGAGTTGCAGCCGGCTTCACCGGCCGCGGTCGCGGCGAAGCTCTCCGGCGAGGTGGACGAATAGTTCCAGCTCGGTGAGCATGTCCTTGTCGACGGACTCCGGGCAGCGAGGCCTCTCCATGTCAGCTTCGGCGGCTCTGGGGCTGCCGGCGAAGCAAGTTCGGCCCCCACGCCTGGAAAGCGAAGCCTCGTGGCCATCCCTTACCCACAGGGCATGAAGAGCCGCATGGTCTGGCAGCAGGGAAGGGTGCATGGGATGCTACGGGGAAGCTGGGGCAGGTAGACGCGAAACCGCGAATCGAAGGCCGGAGATTTGCAATGGACGCCGTATTTTCTCGACGCCGCTTCACGGTGGACGATTTCCACCGCATCGGCGAGGCCGGGATTCTCGACGGGCGCGAGCGGGTCGAGCTGCTCGACGGGCAGATCATTGAAATGGCGCCGATCGGTAGCCGTCACGCGGCGTGCGTCCGGCGCCTCAACCGGCTGCTCGGGACGCACATCCCGAGCGAGCTTGTGGTCGACGTCCAGAATCCCGTGCACATCGATGAGCTCACCGAGCTGGTACCCGACCTGACGGTTCTACGGCCCCAGGCGGACTTCTACGCCGCGGGCCATCCTCGTCCCGAAGATGTTCTCTTGGTCGTCGAAGTTGCCGATACCACCTTGCCATACGACCGCAACGTCAAGATGCGCCGCTACGGCAGCGTAGGCATCCCAGAAGCCTGGCTCGTGGACCTGCCGAACCGTCGAACCGAAGTTTTCTGCAACCCCTCGCCCGAGTTCGGTTATGCCGAATCGGCCAGTTTGGCAGAGGGAGCGTCGGTGGGATCGATCAGCGTTACCGGCCTTTCGCTGGAAGTCTGCGACGTTCTTGGCTGAACAGCCGGCGCGTTGCTGCGCAACTCGAATCCCATGAGCAAACCTACGCAACTCGACATCCCTTTCATCGACCTCGCAGCCCAACGCGCCCGCCTCGGCGATCGCATCGAGAAGGCCATGGCCCGGGTGCTCGACCACGGCCGGTTCATCCTCGGCCCGGAGGTCGCGGATCTCGAGCGGCCACTCTGTGAGTTCTCCGGCGCCAAGCACACGGTGACCTGCGCCAACGGCACCGATGCCCTGGTGCTGGCGTTCATGGCGCTCGAAATCGGCTCCGGCGACGCCGTCCTGGTGCCCAGCTTCACCTTTTCTGCCTCCGCCGAGAGTGTCGTGCTCGCCGGCGCCACACCGGTGTTCGTCGACGTGCTCGAAGATACTTTCAACATCGACCCGGCTGGCCTGGTCGCCGGCCTCGAGGCGGCGCGCGCCGCCGGGCTGAAGCCCCGCGGCGTAATGGCCGTGGATCTGTTCGGCCAGCCGGCCGACTACGACCCCATCGTCGGGTTCTGCGGCGAGAACAGCCTTCTTCTGATCGCCGACGCGGCGCAGAGCTTCGGCGGCTCCTACGCCGGATCGCGCGTCGGAACCCTGGGCACCATCACGACCACCAGCTTCTTCCCCTCCAAGCCGTTCGCGTGCTACGGCGATGGCGGCGCCCTGTTCACCGAGGACGCCGACGTGGCCGCCTTGCTGCGCTCCTTACGTGTGCACGGGCAAGGCACCAACAAGTACGACAACGTGCGCATCGGCATGAACAGCCGGCTGGATACGCTGCAGGCGGCGATTCTGATCGAGAAGCTGAGCATCTTCGAGGAGGAGATCGAGATGCGACAGGCGGTGGCGGGGCGGTACGAGGCGGGGTTCACGAACGGCGCTGATGGCGTGATTCCGCCGCCGATCATCGCCGCGGCCGTTTCCGCCTGGGCGCTCTACACGGTGCGAATTTCGGCGGAGAAGCGCGATGGGGTGCGGGCCGCCCTCGCAGAGCAGGGGATCCCGAGCGTCGTATACTACCCGCGCGCGCTACACCAGCAGCCTGCGTACGCGGGCTGCCCGCACGCCGCGGAGCTTCCCGCGAGCGAGCTGCTGGGTCACGAAGTATTGAGCCTGCCGATGCATCCTTACATCGACGAGGCGGTTCAGGCAGAGGTCATTCGAACGATCGTCGAACGAGGGCTATGAACAGGCGACGAGGCGGCACACTGCGGGTCATCGCGATCATCCTGGCAATTACCGTCGCGACGTTGCTGGTGCCGACGGCGCACGCGCGAATGGCGTTCACGGGGTCGGTCAAGGGTCTTGTCAGATCTACCGGAACGAACACCGCTCTCTCGGGAGTCACGGTTCGTGTATTGGATGCGGCAACGAACGGACTCGTCGCTGAGGCCCGCACCGACGAAGACGGTGTGCTCGTCTTCGAAGAGTTGCCGTTTGGCCGCTACCAGGTGATGGTCGTGGCTCCCGAGGGCTATGCTCCCCCTGCCGGCCATGCGGTGGAGCTCAGCGACGACGCTCCGGTGGTCACCGTTGATTTCGATCTCGAACCGTTGCCCGACGCTCCACGTCAATCCCGGCGCTTCCCGCTGTGGGCGGTCTTTGCCGTGATTGGCTCGCTGGCGGCGGTCGTGGCTGGCGCGGTCATTCTTGGCCACGAGTGACCTTCCCGGATCCTTGGAATCGTTGCAACGCGCCCGGCTACGCCTCCGCGGCCTTTTC
>JADFNY010000012.1 GCA_022563115.1 Acidobacteriota bacterium
CATCGGCCCCCCGGGCATATTAGCATAGGTGTTTTCGGTGAGACCGCGGGTGCTGTTTCTCGCTGGGTCACGATGGCGAGCCGGGATCAGGTTGCATGAGGCCGCCATCGTGGTGCTGATGCTGGCCGCCGGCCTACAGGCTGCCTCGGAGCACTTCTTTGTCTACCAGCTCGTTTGGTATTCGATTCGCACGCTGGCGCCGGTCACGGTGTTGGCGGGCGTCATGCTTCTTACGCATCCGCGTAGCGTCGCCCGCCTATCGTCGCTCCGTTGTCAGCAGGCGAACCTCATGCTCTGCGTCACGGCGATGGTCAGCCTGGTGCAGTTTCCTTTCTCCGCGCCGATCTACTTCTGTTACGTCGCCCCGGTGATCGTGCTCGCGGTCGTGGCCGTGGTTTCCTCCCAGGAGCGTGAGTCACGGTTCGCGCCCGCAGTGGTTCTTTGCTTCTACCTCGTCTTTGGAATCCTCTGGGTCAATCGCGGGTTCATCTACAATATGGGATACATCTACGCTCCCAGCGATCAAACCGAAGTGCTCGCCCTCGATCGGGGAGGACTGCGGGTGAGCCCCAAGGACAGCCAGGAGTACGAGAACCTCGTCGCCACGATGCAGCTCCACGCTCGGGGCGAGTTTGCGTACGCCACCCCGGACTGCCCCGAGGTTTACTTTCTCACCGGGCTGCGGAACCCGACTCGCACGATCATCGACTTCTTCGACGATCCGATCGGACGGGCGGCACGCATCCTCGACGCGCTCGAGCAGCACGGGGTCAACGTCGTGGCCCTCAACCACGCGCCCGGCTATTCCGATGACCCCACCCCCGAGCTTGTTGCCGCACTGACCGCCCGTTACCCGTACGCCATCGAGGTGGGTCGATTCGAGGTGAGGTGGAGAGAATGAGGCGCCAACCCATTGGACACCCTCTTCGGGCCCAGCCCCCGGATGGGGGCAAAGAGGGGTAGTAGAGCGCCTGGGTACATAATATGGTGCCTACGGGCTTAATAGTCGGATAAATGCCCTGCTTCTCTGGGCTTCCTTTTTCCGAGCGAGTTCTTCCATGGCCAAAATCGCATTGGTCCGGCCGCCAACCATCATGCCCGCCGGGTCCATTACTACCCAGCAGGGCGTGCCCTCCATTGGCATCGCCTACTTGACAGGCGTGTTGAAGGAAGCAGGGCACACGGTATCCGTGGTCGACGCTTTCGGCGAAGCGATCGATCAATTCACCCGCATCAATGACAGCAATCTGCTGATCAACGGGCTGACTGCGGCGCAGATAGTGGAGCGCATTCCCGCCGATGTGGACATCATCGCCGTGTCCTGTATGTATTCCAACGAATGGCTGTATTCGAAAGTGGTGATTCGCAGGATTCAGGAGTGCTTTCAGAATGTGCCGTTGATCGGCGGCGGTGAGCACTTCACTGCCGACCCGGAATATTCACTGATGGAATGCCCGGGCATGCACAGCCTGGTGTTGGGGGAAGGCGAAGAGACCATTGTCGAACTGGTGGACGCCATTGAAACTGGCAAGGACATTTCGACCGTTGCGGGTATCGCCTTCTTGAAAGACGACAAGGTAGTGAAGACTGCCACGCGGGCGCGCATCCGGGGAGTGGATGAAATTACCGAGCCGTCTTGGGATGAAATGCCGCTGGAAGCCTATCTCGATGCCGGGCTGGGGATGAGTTCCGTGCGCGGGCGCAATATGCCGATGATCGCATCGCGCGGCTGTCCGTATAAGTGCACCTTCTGCTCCAACCCCTTGATGTGGACCCAGCGCTGGATTGCACGCGATCCACAAAAGGTATTGGACGAGCTCAAGGGCTACATCAAAAGATACAAGGTCAATCACATCGAGTTTTACGATCTGACAGCCATCGTCAAACGCCAGTGGATTTTGGAATTCGCGAGCTTGCTGATAAGGGAAAATTTGGGTATCACCTGGGCGCTGCCGTCGGGCACGCGCTCGGAGGCGATCGACGATGAGGTGGTCGAGGCGATGAAAGACAGCGGCTGCCATTCGCTGACCTACGCGCCGGAGGCCGGCTCACCCGCGACTCTCAAGCGCATAAAGAAAATGGTGAACCTGACCCAGATGCTGATGTCCATGCGCTCCAGCGTTAGGTGCGGGCTTTTGATCAAGGCCAATCTTATTGTCGGCTTCCCCGGCCAAACCAAGCGCGAAGTGCTGGAGTCTTTCGTTTTCATGGTCAAGATGGCCTGGGTAGGCGTGCATGACGTGGCGGTCTTCCCTTTCGTGCCGTATCCGGGTAGCGAACTTTTCTTCCAACTGGTTAACGAAGGGCTCATTCGCAAAGACAGTGCCGCGTACGAAGCCTTCCTTTCGGGCAATGTCTACAACGAAGTCAGCGGCATGCTTTCCTGGTCCGAGAATATTTCGCATCGTTTGATCAAATATCTGACAGTCGGCGGCATGGGATGGTTCTATTTTTGGCAGTTCCTGTTTCGGCCGCATCGTTTTGTGGCATCGTTGTGGCGGCTCTTCAAGAGCAAGCCTGTAACCATGTTTGACATGGCGTTGGACGGCATCCTGCGCAACTTCGTCACCCGCAAGCGCAAAGTCAAAGTGGAAGCCAAGGAAGAAGTGCCCGCCAAATTGTCCTTCAAAGATGTAGCCAAAGAGCTGGGCGTCTCTCCGTCCGCCAGCTCCATGGCAATGAACCGCGCACCATCAACGTCCTCCAGCCCCTAGCCTCGCGGGGGTGCCGCGTATGGGTCTTGTGGGGCAGAGGCAAGTGTGACGGAGGCGAGTAGAATGAGGCTGGGCGTCAACCCGATGGAGCACCCTCTCGTCTATCTCGCGCTACAAGCTCCATTTGTGGACAAGAAGCTGGCGCCGATGTTCGCCCACAGCGAGCTCGCCGCGGTGCAGCGCGTTCTCGACCTCGGCTGCGGTCCGGGGACCAACACCCACCACTTCGATGGCGCCGATTACCTCGGGGTGGACATCAACGAGCGCTACGTCGACTACGCGCGGCGGCGCCACCGTCGGGACTTCTTGGTGGCTGATATCACCAAAGGCTTCGAGGCCGAGAAGGGCTTCGACTTCATCTTGGTGAACAGCCTCCTGCACCACATCGACACTCCCGGCGCGCGACGTATCCTGTCGCGCCTCCAGACGCTGCTCAGCGATGAGGGCCACGTCCACATCCTCGAGCTCGTAAGGCCCGCCGCGCCCTCCATCGCCCGGCTGCTGGCGCGATGGGATCGGGGAGAATTCCCACGCCCGCTCGCCGAGTGGCAGGAGCTCTTCGAGGAGCACTTCGAGCCCGTGATTTTCGAGTGGTATCCCCTCGGTGCGCTCGGCGTGACTCTTTGGCACATGGTGTACTTCAAGGGACGGGCAAGGGCAGCATGAATACGGTCGCGCATCAGACCCAACCCCTGGAGCCCGGACAAGGGAGACTGCGACTCTCTATCGCCATCCCGCTCTACAACGAGGAGGAGAACGTACCCGAGCTCCTCGGGCGTATCGGTGCGGTGCTGGACGAACTCCCCGACGGTGCGCACGAGATGGTCTTCGTCGACGACGGCAGCTCGGACAGCACGCTTGCCCTCCTCGAGCGGGCGGCCGACGAAGACGACCGTATCGTCGTGGTCTCCCTCTCCCGCAACTTCGGCCACCAGGCGGCATTGACGGCTGCGCTGGACCACGTCACCGGCACCGCCATCGTCGTCATGGACGGCGACCTCCAGGACCCGCCGGAAGCCATCCCGCGCTTTCTCGAGCGCTACGAAGAGGGTTACGACGTCGTCTACGCGCAGCGGGTCGGCCGCAAGGAGTCTTGGTGGCTGCGTCTCAGCTATTTCCTCTTCTACCGCCTCCTGGCTGGCATGGCGGACCTGCGGCTGCCTCTCGATGCCGGAGATTTCGCCCTCATGTCGCGCCGTGTCGTCGACCACATCCGCCGGGCTTCGGAATACCATCGCTACCTGCGGGGACTCCGGACCTGGGTCGGCTTCCGGCAGATTGGAATTCCGGTGGAGCGGGCGCCCCGCTTCGCCGGTAGCAGCAAGTACAGCCTTCCGAAGTTGCTCGGCCTGGCTTTCGACGGCCTCTTCGCGTTCTCTGTCGTGCCGCTGCGCGCCGCCGCCGTGCTGGGCGCCCTGGCGATAGCGCTTTCCACTCTCTTCGGGATCTACTCGCTATACGTCAAGATTTTTCTCGACCGATCTCCCGAGGGTTTCACCGCAGTGATCCTGACGGTCACGTTCCTATCAGGTGTCAATCTCGTCTTCTTGGGGATCGTCGGGGAGTACCTTGGCAGGGTTTATGAGCAGGTGAAGGCTCGGCCTCTGTATGTGGTGGCTAAGGTCGTCGGACGTGGCTCGCGTTCGGCTCCCTAGCTCTTCGGCAAGGATCCAACGTGGACGAAGGCTACACACAGCACTATCCAGAGCTGTATCAAAAGCATTGGTGGTGGCGAGCGCGAGAGAAGGTGGTTCTCGAGACCATCTTCCGCTATCGGCCGCCCGACGGATGGGGTTCGATTCTGGACGTCGGGTGTGGAGATGGCCTCTTCTTCGACCGGCTGTCGGAGCTCGGTGAGGTCGAGGGCGTCGAGCCCGCGGCGGCGACGCTCGGCCCGGCAAGCAAGCATCGGGATCGCATCCACGTCGGCCCTTTCGATGCCAGCTTCCAGCCGGGCAAGCGCTACTCGCTGATCCTGATGCTCGACGTCCTGGAGCACCTGGACGATCCCGTCCACCCACTGCGGCACGCGCTGAGCTTGCTCGAGCCCGAGGGCGTCTTCCTCGCTACGGTGCCCGCCTTCAACCTGCTGTGGACCAACCATGACGATCTCAACCACCACTTCAGGCGATACACCAAGGCCGGCTTCAGGGAGCTGGCTCGACGGGCGGAACTACGAATCGACCAGGCGACGTATTTCTCGTATTGGACCTGCCCGGCAAAGCTCGTGGGCCGTGTGATGGAGAAGCTGCTCGGCCTTCAGCCCACCGTGCCGCGGCTTCCGCCACGGTGGATCAACGACTCACTGTATGCACTCTCTCGCATCGAGCACTCGACCCTGGGAGTGCTGCCGATGCCCTTCGGCAGCTCGCTGATGGTCGTGGGCGGGAAATCACCCGTTGGCAAGGGTAAGTAGCTCGCCTTCCTCCCCCTTCCTTGACCTCGCCCGCAACTCCCTCTGCAAGTGTCAAGCTATATCGGGGACAGCACACTAGTCATCGCGAAGCTGCCACAGGGATTGGCCAGGCTGCAGCGGATTTCGAGCCACCAGGGAGCCATGCTCCCGCACGAAGGTCTCCAACATCGTCCTCTGGCGAAGGTCCAACGCCTGTGGAGTCAGGGTAAGCCCTTCGTCGATCATGAGATGGGTGGCCACCCTGGAGCGGAAGTATTCTTCGATGTCAGAGGCCGAAGACGCCGATTCCAGCGCCTCCCCCAAGGTGAAGTGCTGGAACACGAAGTCCGCCCGCCAATTGCAATCCAGCAGGTACCCGAAGTTTCTCATGTTGACCAGGAATACCCGATCCTCCGGCCCCAGAAGTCGGTTGGCCGCTTGATAGAGCGGATAGCCGCTGACCCGCCTGGTCAGGTACTCCTCACGGGATTCCCTTCCGGTCCAAAACGCCCACGGGTCCAGCTTCAGTACTTGGTGCACTCCGACCCCCAGGTTGACGAGGATCAGGACGATGATCAGTGCGGTCAGGAACTTCGATCGCCAGTTCGACAACCCGACCGCCAACAGGAAGCAAAGGGCGGGCAAGACAGGAATCAGGAAGCGAACCTGTCGGGTCGTGACCGTCCAGTAGAGCAAGAACAACAGGCAAAAGAGTCCGACGAGGCGAGCGTCGCGGGGCTTCGTGCCGCGCATCCAGAGCACCGGTACCAGCAGAAAAGCGGGCCCGACAAAGCCGTCGTAGGCAGCGATATCGTTGAAACCGGCGGTCAGGAAAACAAGCACCGGGGCCACAAGGACATCCACAAGCGACTGTCCGGCAGACGATCCAAAACCGGAAAGCCAGGCGAGCAGCAACCGGGCCCGCTCGGGGTCCCAGTTCATTTCCGGGTTGAGGGCGAGGTAACCCACATTGAACGGGTACAACGGCCAACCCGTCTCGACCCAGTTTCGCAGCGCATACGGTAGAAACATGCAAAAGGCCACGGCCGGAGTGGCCATGGCCGCCACGGGAAGCCGGCGGCCTTCGCCCCTCAACTGCTCGATCAGGACCATCAAGGCGAGCAGCAACAACAACTGCAAGCCGGTGTACTTGGTGGCCCATGCACCCCCCGCCATGATTCCGGCAGCCAGGGCCCACGATAGATTTCGTTCCTGGAAGTAGCGGAGGAGCGCCACCAGGGCGAGAAAGCCGAACAGAGCGAAGTGTAGATCGACGTAGGCCCAGGAGGAGATCACCATCACCGATGGCACGGACAGAAACAGCGCGCTGGCCAGAAGGGCGAACCCCCACGAGACGTACTGCCTCGAGAAGCCATAAAGAGCGAGGGCGAGCAGGATAGCGAATAGCGCGTGGTACAGCTTGGCTCCCAACTCCCCTCCGTGGGCCATCCCATAGAGGAACAACATCTCACCGAACTGCGGGAAATAGGCCCGAACGTTGTCGGGAAAGACCGTAGCTCCGCCGTTCTCGAGGATTCTCCTTGGAACTTCCAGGTGGTAGGTGAGCTCGTCGATGCCGGTGGCCGGCAGCAGGGCAGAGAGGTAAACCCACGCCGTGTACGCCAAGCCGGCGACGATCAGCGGAATGGCGTAGGCGAAGCGCGCCTCACGGAGAGACGATGTGACCCTCGACGTGATCGTCGAGAAGGTGATCCGGCGCAGCTCGAGCGCCCCGAGGAGGGCGAGAACGAAAAAAAGGACCCCGAAGGAGACGGGGTCGGCGAGCCCCGCCAAAGACAGGGCGAAGCAGGCGTAGGAGACGACCAGGAAGCCGATGGCGGCTTCCACCGCGAACTGGAGCGCCGGATGAGGGAAACGCCATCTGGATCCCCCTAACCGACGCCCGATCGCCCAAGCTCCGAAAACGCTGACGGCTACTTGGACCACGGCGACTCCTTAACCTGGTCGAACTTCTAGCAGGGTGCACAAGCCTAGCCTAGACAGGCAAGGGGGCGAAGCCGGGTGAGCCTGGCTTCGCCCCCAAGGGAACTGGCTAGTTAGGTCTTACTGGCCAGTCGGAGCCTGTATGAACTGACCGTCGGTCAGCGTGATGTCCGGAGTGTACGGATCGTTGATCCACGGAGTCGGTGCAGCCGGGCCGGAGGCCTTGTCCGAGCCATAGCTGGTGATCGTGTACGAGTCGTTAGCCCCGTCGAAGGCATAGACCCACGCGGTGCCCCAACCGTCGTTGGCCGGCGTCACCTGCATGTACGCGGGCACCAGGCCGGCGAGGGTCGTCACGTAGGCGCTAGTATCGACACGGTACGTGCCGTTGGCGGTTGCGATGTTGCGCATGTCGGCCATGCTGCGGCGTTGGCGACCGCGATCCATCGCGTTCATCAGCTGCGGAACGGCGATCGCGGCGATGATGCCGATGATCGCCACGACAATGAGCAGCTCGATGAGGGAGAAGCCCTCGTCGCGTCGAAGCGTGTTGCGAATCTTGCTGATCATGGCTGTCTGCCTCCCGGGGACATCCCCTGGTTAGCTACCGGGCGCTGCCCCGGTTGTTGGTGTGAGCGCCAAGCCCTTCGAAAGATCTTTGACCTGGTGCCAGGTTTACTTACCAATATTTTCTACAGCCATACGTAGCAATCGCCATGCCAAACCCTATAAATGAAACGAAAAGAAACTTATAACCACTATTAGTTACTAAAAGTCATACAAACGGCCTCAAAGACCCGCAGGGCGCCGCTCAAACATGTCACTGATCGGTGCCGCGGACACGATTTGTCACCCCCAGGTGACAGATAGTGGCAGTTGGCGGCCGGGCTAGGAGGCTTCGTCGTCGCGCAGCCCGAGCTTGTCGAGGTAGTAGCGGAACGAGCGAAACGACATCCCGAGCTTGGCGGCAGCCTTCTTCTGGACCCCGCCGGCCTCCGCGAGCGCCTTGAGCATGTAGCCGCTGCGGATCTCGGCGAGGTGCTCCTCGAGGTCGAGGCCTTCATCGGGAATAACCCCCGGATCGGTGCCGGTACCCGCCGTGGCGGCGTCGAGGTCGGCAAGCATCTGGCCCTGCAGATCGAATTCGCCGGTCCTGAGGCCGGTGATGAGCGTCTCGCCGGCTCGGGTGCCGCCCGCCCGGACACTCTCCGGGAGGTTCTCGGGCTGGATCGTCGTGCCGCCCTCGAGGGTCACGGCACGACGCACCGCGTTTTCGAGCTCGCGCACGTTGCCGGGCCACGGATATTGCAAAAGAAGCTCCTTCACCTCGTTCGAGAAACCGGTAATGGCGCTCTCCCCCTCGGCGGCGATGATGTTCTCGAGGAAGTGCTCGGCCAACAGCAGGATGTCCTCGCTGCGCTCGCGCAACGAGGGTAGATCGATCTGAATGACGTTGAGCCGGTAAAAAAGGTCCTCGCGAAACCGCCCCTCCGCCGCCTCGCGTTGCAGGTCGCGGTTGGTGGCCGCCAGGACGCGCACGTCGATGTGGATTTCCTCGGTGGCACCCACCGGCCGAACCTTGTGGTCCTCGAGCACGCGCAGCAGCTTGGGCTGCATCTCGATCGGCAACTCACAGATCTCGTCGAGCACCAAGGTGCCGCCCGCGGCGGCGACGAAAAGGCCCTGCTTGTCGCGATCGGCGCCCGTGAACGAGCCGCGCACGTGGCCGAACAGCTCGCTCTCGAGCAACTGGGAGGGCATGGCGGCGCAATTGATGACGATGAACGGCTCGGCGCTGCGGCCGCCCTCGTTGTGGATGGCCTTGGCAACGAGCTCCTTGCCGGTACCGCTCTCCCCGGTGATCAGGACGGTGATCTCGGAGTCGGCAAGGCGCTGGATCAGATCGAAGACGCGCAACATGCCGGGCGAGCGGCCGATGAGCTCATCGACCTTGTGGCGGTCAGAAAGCTGCCGGCGCAGCAACTTGTTCTGGCTGCGCAGCTCGCCTCGCTCGAGGGCGCGCTCCACGGTGACCTTGAGATCGTCGATCTCGAAGGGCTTGCTGATGTAGTCGTACGCCCCGAGCCGCAACGCCTCGATCGCCGACTCGGTCGACGTATACGCGGTCATCAGGATGACCTCGGTACCGGGGGAGTTCTCGCGCGCGAAGCGCAGCAGTTCGATGCCGTCGAACCCGGGCATCTTGATATCGGAGACAACGACGTCGACCTTGCTGGCCTGCAGCTCGCGGGAGGCGACCTCGCCGTCTTCGGCGACGACGACCTCGTAGCCCTCTTGGCGCAGGGCGATCGCCACCATCTGGCGCATGCTCTGCTCGTCGTCGACGATCAGGATGCGGCTCATTGTTCGCCCGGCGCGCGGCTGCCGTCGTCGCCGAGCCCGGGATCACCGCCGATCAAGACCATCTGCTCCTCGGACTCGGCCATCGTTCGTTCCCCGAACGTCAACGTGCAACGGGTTCCCTTGCCGACTTCCGAATCTACTTCGATACGCACGCCGTGGCGATCCAGGATGCGATAGACAACCGCCAATCCGAGGCCGGCACCCTTCGATTGCGCCGAGACGCTGGGCTGGAAGAAGGTCTCGATCTCCTCGGGCGCCATGCCGGCGCCAGTATCTTCGAAGGTGACCTCGATCCCCTTCGGCGTCTCCCGCAGGGACACTTCCAAGGCTCCGCCCTTGGGCATCGCCTGCACGGCGTTGCGCGCCAGGTTCCAGAACACCTGCTTGATCTGCGCCGGATCCACGACGGCGTTGTAGGAGGCCGGCTCGGCGATCACCGAGAGCGAGTGGTCGGCGTGGAGCTCGGGGCTGTTGCGCAGCAGTGTGAACGTATCGTTGACGAGCTCGAGGAGGTCCGTGTCCTCGGGCTCGAAGCGGCCCGGCTTGGCGTACTCGAGAAAGTCTTCGATGATGCGCGATAGGCGATCGGACTCGCGCACGACGATCTGGATGAGCTCATCGGCGTTGGGATCATCCGAGCGCAGGTTGCTGCGCCCGAGAAGCTGTAGCGACCCCGAGATCGAGGCCAGCGGATTGCGGATCTCGTGCGCGATCGAGCCGGCCATCTGGCCCAGCACCGACATGCGCTCGCGGATGCGCAGCTCGCGCTGCATTCGTTTGATGTCGGTGAGGTCGCGGAACATGAACACCGACACCGTCTTGGGCGTATCGCCCTCGTTGTCATCGTCCTCGAGCCGCGCCACCGTCATGCCGATCGTCTTCCAGGTGCCGTCGGCCGACTGGATCGACCGATCGGTTCGATAAACCCTATTCTCGCTGAGCCGCTCATCGAGACGGTCGAGAAACTCCTTGTCGTCGCCGAAGATGCGCCATACCGGCCTGCCGATGAGCTTGGCGGTGCTGCAGCCCATGATCTCGGCGGCGGCGCCGTTAGCGGTAACCACGATCCCCTCGGCGTCGGTAGCCACCAGGCCGCTGGTCATGCCGTGGATGATGCGCTCGTGCAGCTTGCGGAGGGCGCGGAGCTGGGCCTGGCGGGTGCGCAACATGAAGCCGGCGCGTCGCAATCGAGCGGACATCGTGAACGACAACCAGGCCATGCCGTAGGAAACGAGCAGCAGTGCGAACAGACGCAGATAGAGCTCGTCGTACTCGATCCGATCGCCGAGCAGCCCGAGCTGAAAGGCTCTCTGGATCGACGCCGGCAGCCACTCGATCAGCGGCACCGAGGCGTAGACCGAAAGGCCGACGAGGCCGTAGCAAACGACCGTCAGACCGGCGATGTAGATGGCGCCTCGCCGGGTCAGCATGAGCCCAGCGGCGGCGACGATCACGAGGTAGAGAACGACGAACGCCGAGCGCACGCCGCCCATGAAATAGATCAGCGACGTGGCCAGAAAGACGTCGGTCGAGAGTTGCACGCCGGCGAAGGGCGGCCACTCGAGGACGCGATCGTGGAGCACCGCCCAAACGATCGAAAGGGCGTAGACCAGCCCGACCACGGCGAAGAGCGGTCGGAGGGAATCCGCCGAACCGACCAAGAACTGCAGGTACATCACCACCAGCAGGACGGCGCTGGCGATGGCGACGCGAAGCAGCAACAGCCAGCGTAGCTGGCTGTCGCGTTCGTCGATGGTCGGCGCCCGGACGCCGTCGAGCGTAGAGGTCGCCGAGCGTCCGTGGCGCCGTGAGGTCCTTGATCTCCGCGCCCGGAGGCCTTTGCGCCCGCCGCCCGCTACGCTGCTCAACGACGGGCGCTGGAAACCGCGGCGCACCGTGCTAGATCTTGTTGATCAGTTCGAACATCGGCAAGTACATCGAAATGACGATGCCGCCGATGACCACACCCAGGAAGACGATCATCACCGGCTCGAGCAAGGCCATCAGGTTGTCGACCGCGGTGTCGACTTCATCTTCATAGAAGTCGGCGATCTTGCTGAGCATGGTGTCGAGCGCACCGGTTTCCTCACCGACGGAGATCATCTGGGTGACCATCGGCGGGAACACCGTGGTGGCCTCGAGCGGCTTGGCGATCGTCTTGCCGGCCTCGATGCTCTTGCGGGTCTCCATGATCGCATCCTTGATGACGCGGTTACCCGCCGTCTTTGCCGTGATCTCGAGGCCATCGAGAATCGGCACACCCGAGGCGACCAGCGTGCCGAGCGTACGGCAGAAACGGGCCACTGCGATCTTGCGCATGATCATGCCGATGACCGGCATCTTCAGGACGATACCGTCGAGCACCCTCTCGCCGCCGTCGGTCTTGTGATACTGCCGCACGGCGACGATCGAGCCGATCACGCCGCCGACGACGAACACCGTGTAGTTGGCGACGAAGTTCGACGCCGCAACGACGATACGTGTCGGCATTGGAAGCTGCGCACCGAGGCCAGCAAACAGGCTGGCGAAGGTCGGGATGACCTTCCACAGAATGATGAAGACGACGACCGTCGCGACCGTGATGATGATCGTCGGGTAGATCGACGCCGAGCGGACCGCCGCCTTCAGCTTGACGGCTTTTTCGAGGTACTCGGCCAGCCGCCGCAGAATGACGTCGAGGATACCCCCCGCTTCCCCTGCGGCGACCATGTTGCAGTACAGCTCGGTGAAAGCCCTTTCGTGTTGGCGCATGGCGTCGGCGAGGGTCGAGCCACCCTCGACATCGCGGCGCACGTCGTCGAGGACCTCGGCGAAGGTCGGATCGTCGGCCTGGCCGGAGAGGATCTCCAGGCACTGCACGAGCGGCAGACCGGCGTCGATCATGACCGAGAACTGACGCGTGAAGATCGACACGACCAGCTGGTCGACCTTGCCCTGGAAAAACTGGATCTGCATGCCCTTCTTGGCACGGGCAATCTTCGTCGAGCGAATCCGCTGGCGCCTCAGTGCGGCGCCTACGGCGTCGGCATTGTCGGCCACCATGACGCCGGAGGCCGATTGGCCCGACCGATTCACACCCTCCCATTGGAATCTAGGCATCGCACTCGCTCCTCGCGATCCGATCGCGCTTCATCTTCGTGTTCCCGTTTCTCTCTGTTTCTCTGGCGTTTGTGTGCCTTGAATCGTCGCACCGCGGGGTATCGCTTCGCTACCCCTGTTGTTCGGCCTCGCCGGCATTGTCGGCCGGCTCCGGCGGCGGAGCGCCGAGGCCGCCACGCCTACCTCGGTGACCTCCGACCCGCCGGGCGCGAGCGCCCAGGGCGACCTTCGCCCCGCGCCTCGCCGCGCTCGATCATCGGAATCAGTTCCTTGTGGTCGCTGCTCGCCTCGATCGCGACCTGCTTGGTGATCTTGCCCCGCAACACCAGGCGTGCGAGTGACTGGTTGAACGTAATCATGCCGTGCTCGGCCTGCCCCGACTGCATGAGCGACGGGATCTGGTGGATCTTGTCCTCACGCATGAGGTTGCGGATGGCCGAGTTCGGCATCAGCACCTCGGCGGCGAGCACGCGGCCGCCGCCGCGCGCCGCCTGCAGCAATGACTGAGATATGACGGCCTCGAGCACGAACGAAAGCTGGGTCCGGATCTGCTGCTGCTGATCGGCCGGGAAGATGTCGATAATACGATTGATCGACGACACCGCGTTGTTGGTGTGCAGCGTGGCGAACGTCAAGTGACCGGTTTCCGCCAGCGACACGGCGAGCTCGGTAGACTCGCGGTCGCGCATCTCACCGATCAGAACGATATCCGGGTCCTCGCGCAGGGCGGCCCGCATGGCGGCCGGGAACGACAGCGTGTTGGCATGCAGCTCGCGCTGGTTGACGAGGCAGTTCTTGTGCGGATGCAGGAACTCGATCGGATCCTCGATCGTGATGATGTGCTCGTGGCGGGTCTCGTTGATGTGGTCGATCATCGCCGCCAGCGTGGTCGACTTGCCGGAACCCGTCGGGCCGGTCACCAGCACGAGGCCGCGCGGTCGCGAACAGATGTCGTGGACCACCTTCGGCAGGCCGAGCTCGTCGAAGGTCGGAATCTGCCACGGAACGACGCGCAGGGCGCCGGCGACGCCGCTGCGCTGCTCGAAGACGTTGGCGCGAAAGCGGGCCATGCCCGAAAGGCCGAACGAGAAGTCGAGCTCGAGGTTTTCCTCGAAGATTCGCTTCTGCTCCTCGGTCATGACCGAGTACATCAAGGACTTGGTGGTGGCGGCATCGAGATCTGTGTACGGAAGCCGCTGCAACTTGCCCGAAACGCGGATCATCGGCGGCGAATCGGTGGTCAGGTGAAGGTCGCTGGCGTTCTTCGCGATCATCTCCTTGAGAAGATCTGAGATGTCGGGGATCACCTCGCGGATCTCAATCTCCCCCTGATGTTCGTCGATCTTGGAGTAAGGCTGCATGAATTACCTTCCGGCCGGGTGTCCAGACTCAACCGGCGCGCGCCCCAGATCACCGAAATCGGGCGCGCCCGGCTCCTCCCTCTCTCAATAGCGTCCCTAGACTAGTGAATCGAAAAGACGCATGTAAAGACTAAAGTTGGCCCTTCGTAGATATTTACAGCCAATCCTGAATAGCGGGGACCTGAGCGAAGCAGGATTTCTCGAAGTCCTCTTCTCGCAGAAGACTCCGAGCCACGGGACCAGCTCCGCGAAACTCGAGCCGGTGTAACCACTACATATACGTCTCTAGTCGAGCGTGAACTCGCTTGCCCAGTCGTCGGTCTCGGACCATGCCGGTTGCTCGCCCTTCGCGAACATCCAATCCTCGATCACCAGATAGTCCATCTCGGTGCGCATGAAGCAGCGGTAGGCGTCGTTGGGTGTGCACACGATCGGCTCGCCGCGCACGTTGAAGCTCGTGTTGACCAGCAGGGGGCAGCCGGTGCGCTCCCGGAACGCCTTGATCAGCTTCCAGTAGCGCTCGTTGGTCTCCTGGTGAACCGTTTGAATACGCGCCGAGAAATCGACGTGGGTGATGGCCGGAACGTCGGAGCGCGGGTGGTAGAGACGATCGAGCAGCGTCAGGCCGATAGCGTCGCCGGGCAACGCCCGGCGACGGGATTCGACGATGGGAGCGACAAGCAGCATGTAGGGGGAAGGCTCGGCGAGTTCGAAGTACTCGCTGCTGTGCTCGGCGAGCACCGAGGGGGCGAACGGCCGGAAACCTTCGCGGTACTTGATCTTCAAGTTGAGGGTCTTCTGCGTGTCGGGGCGACGTGGATCGCCGAGAATGCTGCGGTTGCCCAACGCCCGGGGACCCCACTCCATGCGGCCTTGGAACCAGCCCACGACGTTGCCACCATCGAGTAGCTCGGCGACGAGCATCGACAGGTCGTCGAATTCGGCGAAGCGCCTGCCCGCCGCGCCGTACTTGCGGATCACACGCCCGACATCGTCGTCGCTGAAAGATGGGCCGAGAAGCGATCCCTTCATGCGGTCGCGGATGTAGACGGATCGCCCGCTCGATGTGTCGGAGTTCTCGCCGGTCCCTTGGCTCGGGCTCTCTTCGCTCCGGGTGCGGCTCTCTCCGCTCCAGATGTGGTGCGCCGCGTAGGCTGCCCCCAGGGCGCCTCCGGCGTCGCCGGCCGCCGGCTGGATCCAAATCCGATCGAAGATTCCCTCGCGCAACAACTTGCCGTTGGCGACGCAGTTGAGCGCCACGCCGCCGGCCATGACCAAGTTCGAGGAGTCCGTCAGCTCGCGGGTCGTCCTGGCGAGGCGCACGACGATCTCCTCGGTAACCTGTTGGATCGCGAGCGCGAGATTCATGTAAGGCTGGGTGATGTCGGTCTCGGGCTCGCGCCTCCGGACGCCGAACAACGCCCGCCACTTGTCATCGGCGCACATTCGTAAGCCGGTAGCGAAGTCGAAGTACCTCATGTTCAGGAGCAACGAACCGTCGTCGCGCAGGTCAACGAGCTCGTCGAGGATGATTCGGCGGAAGCGTTCGAGCTCGTCGGAGTCTCGCTCCCCGTAGGGAGCGAGGCCCATCAACTTGTACTCGCCACTGTTGACCCTGAACCCGCAGTAGTAGGTGAACGCGGAGTACAGCAGCCCGATCGAATGGGGGAAATGGAGTTCCCTGAGGAGGCGCAATCCGTCGGCGTCCGCCTCACCGATCGTCGTCGTGGCCCATTCGCCGACCCCGTCCATCGTCAGTATCGCCGCCTCTTCGAACGGCGAGGGATAGAAGGCACTCGCGGCGTGCGAGAGGTGGTGCTCGGGAAAGAGCAGCGGCGGTCGCTCGGGCCGCGGTAAAACGACGTTGGCCTCGAAGTCCACCGTAAGCTCGCCCGTAAGTTCCGCCTGCACCCAGGCCAGCTCCTCCCACAGCATTCGCCTCATGAAGAGCTTTTCCTTCGTCCACATCGGTATCGCATGCAGAAAGCTCGTCAGGCCACGCGGAGCAAAGGCGTGGTAGGTCTCGAGGAGGCGCTCGAACTTGAGATACGGTTTGTCGTAAAAGGCGATCGCCGTCAGCTCCGGGATCGTCACCCCGGCCTCCGACAGAACGTAGCGCGTGGCGCCGGTCGGAAACCGGGTGTCGTGTTTCTTGCGGCTGAACCGCTCCTCCTGCGCCGCGGCGACGATCTCGCCGTCAACGAGCAGCGCCGCGGCGCTATCGTGGTAGTAGGCCGATATGCCGAGGATCGCGGACTTCATCCGGCCTCTTGTCGTCGCAACCTGACCGACTGCACGTTCACCACGGCTTGCTAGCAGGGTGCGGAAGAACTCGCGGGAGTTTTTCAGCACCCTGCTAGAAGAGCGTGTAGATGAACGGCGAGAGCGCGGTGCCGGCCGTCAACAGGATGAGGGCGCCAACCATCAGCAGGACCAGGATGATCGGCAACAACCAGTACTTCTTCCGGACCCGGAGAAAGCCCCACAAATCGACCAAGAACTCCATGATCAGCCCTTTCCGGAGGCCCGCTCAGTACGGCGTCTCGAGATCCGCAGCGGTCGCCGCCCCCTCGCGCTCCACGAAGACACTGCCCTTGCCTCGCCACTCCTTGGCGCGCATCGCGTCAGCGCCGATCATCCGACGGAACAGCGCCACCGGGATCAGGATCAGCCCGAAAACGATCGTCAAGAGGATCCGGGAGCCGACCGCGGCGAGGACGCGCGCCAGCCCCCACCACAGAATTGCCCACGGCCGGAACAACCCCGGCGCCAACATCGCCAGCACCATGACCACGATCGCCGGCAAGACGAAATTCCACCGCTCGTCGAAGTATGCAAGGAGCAACAGGATGAGCGTCAACGCCAGGCCGGCATCTCGGCATTGGGCGGTCGTCAGTCGCGACGGAGCATCGTGCATGGCGACATTCTACATACGTTCTGGAGTCGCCGCCGGGCGCGCTCGCGGGTCGGAGCCTCGCGCTAAGACGGCCTCGGGGTAGCTACGTGACGCGTGAGCGGACTACGCGACCGTCTCGCGCAGGACCTCGTCGACCGTCGTGATGCCTTGCCAGATCTTGGCGAGGCCGCTCTCGCGCAGCGTGATCATGCCCTCGGCTCGGGCCTGGGCGCGCAGCTCGCTGGTGGGGGCCCGGTTGAGGATCATCTCGCGGATGGCTTCGGACACCGGCATGACCTCGAACAGACCACAACGGCCCTTGTAGCCGGAGTTGTTGCACTCCCCGCAGCCCACCGGTTGGTAGACGGTGATGTTTTCGGCGTCCTCGGGCGAGAAACCGATGTCGATGAGCGCCTCCTTGCCGGCCGGGGACGATTCGCGGCACTTGGTGCACACGCGGCGCACTAGTCGCTGCGCCTGGATAAGCTGGATCGAGCTGGCGATAAGGAAGGGTTCCAGCCCCATGTCGACGAGACGGTTGATCGAGCTCGGCGCGTCGTTGGTGTGCAGGGTCGAGAGCACCAGGTGACCGGTGAGCGCCGCCTTGACGGCGATCTCCGCCGTCTCAGCGTCACGAATCTCACCGAGGAGAATGATGTCGGGGTCCTGACGCAAGAACGAGCGCAGCGACACGGCGAAGGTGAGGCCGATCTCCTCGCGCACCTGCACCTGGTTGATGCCCATGAGGTTGAACTCGACCGGGTCCTCGGCGGTCATGATGTTGGTGCCGGGATCGTTGATGTTGCCTATCGCCGAGTACAGCGTGTTGGTCTTGCCCGAACCCGTCGGGCCGGTGACCAGCACGATGCCGAACGGCTTGTGGATGGCTTCATGAAAGCGCTGCAACGACCAGGGCTCGAAGCCGAGCTTGGTCATGTCGAGCATGAGGCCCTCGGGGTCGAGCAAGCGCATGACGATCTTTTCGCCCCAGATCGTCGGCAGCGATGAGACACGCAGGTCGAGCTCACGCAGGCGACCCTCGAGCTGCACACGCAGCTTGATGCGACCGTCCTGCGGGCGGCGCCGCTCGGAGATGTCGAGCTGGCTCATGATCTTGATGCGCGAGGCAAGCGCGTTCTGCATCGTCTTGGGCGGATCCATGATCTCGTACAGAACACCGTCGATGCGGTAGCGGACGCGCAGGCGCTTCTCGTAGGGCTCGATGTGGATGTCCGATGCGCCGCGGCGCAGCGCGTCGGTCAGAATCAGGTTCACCAGCTTGATGACCGGCGCCTCGCCCGACGCCTGGGACAGCGACTCGAGGTCGATGTTCTCGTCGGTGTCGACGATCTCGAGCTCACCGGGAGCGTTCAGCTCGTTGGTAAGGTCGTTCATCATCTGCGAGATCTGGGTCTCGTCCTGCCCGCCGTACAGGCGCCCGATGGCTTCCGTGACGGCGCGCTCCGACGCCACCATGGGTTGGATGCGCAAACCGGTGGCGAACTTGAGATCGTCCATGGCGACAACGTCGGTCGGGTCGACCATCGCCACCTCGAGCACCTTGTCGTCGACCTGCACCGGCACCAGCAGGTAGCGGCGCGCCATCTCGGCCGGCACCAGCTCCAGGAGGCTGGCAAG